>NZ_CP045542.1:900014-1200019 GCF_009792315.1 Mycoplasma sp. NEAQ87857
TCTAGAACTTCTTGTTGGGAAGCTACAGTATAAATTGAGTTAAATTGAGCAAGAAATTGTTTTAAATCAGCGATTTTAGATTCATTTTTTTCACACAACACCAATAATTTTACAAAGTCTAAGTCATCACTGTTTTTAGCAATTTCTATTTCTCTATAATCTCATTTATACTTATTATCTTCTTTCATAAAAGGATAAATTCTTTGATTAAATCAAGAAGGATTATTAAAGTTTTTACCCACCATAAAATAAGTAGTATAACCTAAATAATCAATTTGATTATCTTCAAGATATTGAGTAATTAATTTAGCTGTAGGTTTATCAATCGTTGATTGATAAACTAATTGTTTAGTAGATAAATCATAAATGATTGAACCATTAGCTGAAATCATAGGGCCTTTGATATTTAAATCATTAAATAAACCTAAGTTCATATAATAAGGTCTACCTGTAGCTATAATAATTTGTTTCTTTTTATTTTGCAATAAATTTAACATTGATGCATTTGCAGATGAAACTTGTTTTTTAGAATTTAACAAAGTTCCATCTAAATCAAATACATAAGTGGTGTAATTAGTTTTTTTGTCCATAAGTTGCATTTTTTCCATGTTTTCTTTGATAATGTCTTTCTATGAGTGCTTCTTGAGCAGGATGAGAAGCATTATTTTCAATAATTATAGTATTAATTGCCATTTTTGCAACTTCTTCTAAGGTTAATGCCATATTTACAGCATCTTTAGGTGATTTATAACTTCATACAAAAGGTCCATGTTCTTTAACTAAAGTAGCTGGACAAGCTTTAAAATCAATCTTTCTTTGTTTAAAAGTTTCTAAAATCACCAATCCAGTATTATGTTCATATTGACCATTAATTTCATCTGGAGTTAAAGCTCTTGCACAAGGAACTGAACCATAGAAATTATCTGCATGAGTAGTTCCATAACAAGGAATATCTTTTCCTGCTTGAGCAAAACCTACAGCATAAGGACTATGAGTATGAACAATTGCTTGCATTTCTGGATTATTTTTATACAACAAAGTATGAGTAGGGGTATCAACTGAAGGATTGTATTTTGAATCATAAATATTATTATCCAAGTCAGTAATAACCATATCTTTGGGTTTTAAAGTATCATAAGATACTCCACTAGGTTTAATTACCATAAATTTACGATCTTTTGTAATGCCTGAAACATTCCCTCAAGTGTGTATTACTAATTTATATTTAACTAATAACATATTAGCTTCATAAACTTCTTGTTTAAGTTGAGTTATTTCATCTAAATATTCTTTAGGTAAAGCAAGCATTATTTATCTCCTTTAGCTAATTGTCATTGTCTATGGTAAAAATCTTTTGCATCAGCAATGTATTTTACTGCTTGATCATAAGTTTCTTTTGGATCATTTAATGACCACATTTCAATCATAATTGGTTGATTAAGTTTTAATTTTTTAAGAATTTTAAGCATAAAAACAAAATCAACAGTTCCTTGACCAAAAGGTGTATCTCTAAATTTATTTGGTACAGTATCTTTAAAATGAAATGCTACAATTCTATTTTTGGCAATTTCAAATTCATTATAAAGATCTTCTTTATTAACTCATTGGTAAATATTACCTAAATCAGGATAAATATTTAAATAAGGACTATTAATTAAATTAACATAAGTTAATGCTCTAGTATTTGAACCCATAAATCTTGTGTCCATAATTTCAAAAGCTAGCATAACTGAATGTTTAGTAGCAAGCTTAACTGCTTGTTTAATTCCTTGAATGAAATGTTTTTTAGTTAATGAATTAGATTTTTCATAATAAACATCATATCCTGCAAGTTGAATAGTTCTAATCCCAAGTTTTTTAGCTAAAATAATAGCTTTTTCCATTATTTCTAAAGCTTTTTGTCTAATTAATGGATCACTTGAACCAAAAGGATATTTTCTATGACCACTAAGTGTCATAGAGTTGAAATTAAAATTATGTTTAACCAATAGTTCTTGAACTTCTTGAATTTGATCATTAGTTCAATCTAATCTTGCTAAACGCTGATCAGATTCATCAACTGAAAATTCCATAAAATCATATCCAGCAGCTTTAGCTATAAGAATTTTTTGTTCTAGTGAGAATTTATTATTAATTGCTTTTTCATAAATTCCAACTAATCTATTATTTTCAGTATTTTGCAAATTCATTTTGGAAACTTTCTCCTGCTTTTAATGGATCATTCGCATCTCTTAAAGATCTACCTGCAATAAAAATATAAATTGGAATATCTTTAAATAGTTGAATGTCTTCTAAACTAACTCCACCAGTAACAGTGACTTTAAATCCCATATCAGCTAGACGTTTTACTGCATTAATATCTTTTTCTCCTCATTTAACTCCACTAGCTTGAGAATCTCTGCTTCGATGTCATACAATTTGAGGAACACCCGCAGCTTTTCATTGTTCTACTTGTTCTCAAGTGAAGTTTGAAGTCATTTCAATTTGAACTTCTTTATCTAAACCGTATTCTTTAGCTACTTTCATAGTTTCAACAATAGTTGGAACTTCTGCAGCACAAATACAAGTGGTGTAATCTGCTCCATTTTCAAAGAACATTTTTCCAAATACTTTTCCAGCATCTGCGATTTTACCATCAGCAACTATAATCTTATTTGGAAAAGCATCTTTAAGAGCTTTAATTGCTTTTTTACCCTCACTAGCAATTAAAATGGTTCCTACTTCAATAACATCAATATAAGGTTCTACTTTTTTTGCTGAAGCAATAGCTTCTTCTATAGTTAAGTTATCTAAAGCAATTTGTAACAATGGTTTAGCCATATATTCTCCTTAAGGTAAATATTTTGTGTAATCAACTGATTTAATAAAATCAATGATTTCTTGTTCAGTTTTAAATTCTTGAATCTTAGTTACATTATCTGGATCTTCAAAAACTGCAATAATTTGTGGGATTGCAATTTGAGTGTGGGTTTCTCCATCTTTTGCAGCAAGACCAATAAGAACACTTACTTCTTGATCATTTTCAAATACTACTGGGTGTCTTAAAGTAATTAAAGAAAATCCATTTCCAAATACACAATCTTCAGTAGCTGAAGCATGAGGCATTGCTAATTGTGGCGCAATAACATAATAAGGACCATATTTAGCAGTTTGATTTAAGATTTCATTGTAATATTTTTCATTAATAACCCCAGATTGCTCTAGAGGTAAGCAAGCTAATTTGATTGCATCTTTTCAATCTTTAGCTTCTAAGTGAACTCTAATTGATTTATTTTCAATTAAATTTTCTAATAAATTTAATTTACTCATTATTTAATACCTTTTGATAATGCATCACTTAATGCTGTTTTCATTTCTTGTTCACTCATTATATTTTTAAGTCCATATACTAAAGCTGAAGTTTTAACTTCAGAAACAAAGTTAGCAGTGCATAAAATAACATCATAATTATTAGCTACAGATTTACCTTGTCCTAATCCTAAAGCATCAACTGAACCTAAAATTCCAAGATCTTTCATAGCTTTAGAAACTTTCATTTTGATAATCATACTAGTTCCCATACCGCTACCGCATAAACATAAAACTTTCATTTTTACTCCTTAAATAAAATAATTAGTCGTATTGCTTTGCTACGACTAATTAAAAATGATTAACCTTCTGTAATTAATTGTGGTTTGATTTTAAATATATTTTGTAAAGCTGTTGCTTTGGTTTGTCTTCCTGAATCCATTAATTGAGCAAAGATAATTAATGATACTGGGATTGAGCTAAATACAATTATTCCAACTGTAGGATTGAATGCTGAAATTGCCATAGCTCCACCATAGAAGAAGTTTCAGTCAAACATACCAATGTATCCGCTTAAGAATGGTGAATTGATATCACCTTTAGAATTAAGTGCAAGTTGTAATGCATCTAATGATGTTTTGTGAGAACTAAATAAGAAGTTCATCATACTTAATCCTAAACTTGATACTATAATTCCAAAGAATCCTAAGATTGCTGGAACGATAAATGCAGCACGGTATCCACCTGAAGCATTTGCAAAAACTCCAATTGATCCAGAGTTGAAGAACAATGTAATAAATAATGGAATTCCAATTGCTAATTTAAATGATGCACTAGCAGGAATTGCAAATGATATTCCTAAAACAAGACCAAATGCTAAATATTGTGCTAAAGTACCACTGAAGAATCCATAAGTTACTGAGTTTGGACTAAATCCATATGTAGCAGCAACATCAACCGCAACTACTGAACCTGGGATTAATTTTTCTCCAATTCCTTGGAATGATTGTTGAAGTTCAGAAACGAACATTCTAACACCCATTTGGATTACTAAAATTGATCCAACAAGTTTTAATACTGTGAAAATAACATTAACTAATCAAAATGCATTTCCTCTTGCAGCTTTTCAGTTTCCAAAGTTAATAACTGCTCCTGCAATTTTTAAATCTTTATTAGATGCAACATCTATTAAATTTTTACCATTAACTTGGAATTTATCATCAACAAATTGACCTGTTTTGGCTTGAATAATAATAATTAATACAATGAAAAGAGCTAAAAGAATAATTACTTGTGAGAAAATATTGTCTTCAAAGATTTTTAATTTTGGATGAAGTTTCATATTTTCTGATGAGTTTTCTTTTTTACCAAAGAATCTACCGATTTTGTATGCAATAGCTAATCCTAGCATTTGTTGGTGACCAACACAAAATCCAGCATTTTCTGTAACAACATCTGATCCTTTAATAGTTGCTGAAGTTGCAACTGATCAGTAAGTACCTAAAATAATACTTCCAAGAACAATAACACCAACTTGAGCTCCAGTAGCATTCATATCAATACCTTGAAGCATAAAGAATGAAACTAAGATTACTGTAATAACAGTTGATTGTTGTAACATAACATGTCCAGTAATCATTAATGAGTGTGTGTTTGTATAACGACGGAAAATAACAAATAAAATGTTAATAAAGAATCCAATCATTAAAATAAATGAGATTGCTGAGGTGTAGAATACTAAATTAAGAGATTTTAATCAAGCGTCCCCCCCTGCTAAAGCAAAATAAGGATCTAATGGAGTAATTTGAGTTCCTAAACTAGCAATCGCTAGGAAAATAGGTTTTGCAGTTGAAACTAATACTCCTGCACCGATACTTAAAATAAGAACACCAATCATAGCCTTAATCATTCCTAAAAACGAATCAACAAAGCTACGACCAAGAACTAAATAACCAATTAGAACCATTAATCCAATTAGTAGTGGGTTAATACCAAAAAAGTTTCCAATTAAAATTTGATCAATGTAAAATTTAAAACCATTTGCATTAAATCCCTTTACTCCTAAAGTTGCAAGTAAAGAGATTAAAAATAAACCTAATACACTACCAACAAAGATTAATGCCCGTCAGTTAATATGAAATTTCTTAGCTGACATAATAACCTTTCGTTAATTAAGTGAAGTTAATTAAATTAAATTTAAATCTTTTTTAAGTTGTTGTAAATCTTCTGGAACTTTAGTTTCATCATAAACTCTTGGTTCATCAAAAGCTAAAATTTCTCTAGGGTTGTTAATTAACATATCTTCAATAGCATCATCCCCAACTCCTAATTGTTTTAAAAGTGGAATAAATCTATCAAATAAATATGCTAAACCAAATGTTTCTTTACCTTTAGTGATTCCATAGTTTCTTTGGTAAAGAATTCTACCTGCGTCTAAGCTTAAAGTAATGTGTTTTTGTAATCCTTTATCAACTAGATATTTAATATTTTCAGCTAGTGTTGAATCTGGATAGTATTTAACACGATCTGGTCCATCAAAACATAAAGTAACACCAGTTTCTTTAATAACTTTTTCATAGTAGTATTTATCTGGATTTTTGTTTAAGTGTGAAATTTGAATTTTACGTGGATTTGCTCCAAATCCAATTAAGTGATTAGCAACTTCTAATGCCATTGTTCCTAATTGAGTATGTACTAAAATTGGACATCCGGTTTGGATTGAAGTTCTTGCTGCAACTTCTAGAGCTTTTAATTCTAAACGATCAATAGCAGCATATCCTGTACCAGCTTTAATAATTCCGGCTTTAGCACTTGAACGCTTAACTACTGGTCCATTATAGTTGTAAATGTCCATTCCTTCTTCAATTTCTGCTACCATCATTTTAACAATATCTTCAGTAGGTACACAAGCTAATCATGAGCAGTATTTGTCATAGAATTTAGCTTTGTGAAATCCTGTAGACATAATCACATGTCCTCCAAGATCTTTAACCGCTGAAGCTACTTCTAATGTACGGATAACATCTCTACCAACATTAGGTGGATCCATTGTAACAATGGTGCTTCCTCCACGATTTATAAATTCTTTAAATTCTTTAATTGAAGCATCAACATTTAACATTAAGAAATCAATGTGTTCTTCTACTTCTGGACCACCATTTTTAATAAAGTGGTCATGGCAATCTGTTACTCCTAATTGAGAAGCTGGAATATCTCCAAAAACAGTTCTTGCAAATTTTTCTTTTTTATTCATAATCTCCTTTACAAAATAAACAGTTTAATTTATATTATTAGTAAGGCTTGTAGAAACAAACTTGCTTACATTCTTATTATTGCATTGAACAAATGCTTAAGTATGATAATAAATGTAAAAAAGTATCATTTTTATACTTATAAAAACCAAAAAACGCTAAATAGTCATATTTAGCGTAATATTTAACAAGTTTTATTAAAAATAATTAACATTTTTAAATAAAAAATTAATTCAAAATGTGGTAATTTCCACATTAAAAAATTCCTTTTAAAATTAAAATATTATTTGCTTAATATAATTAATAATATGCAGAAAAATATAACAAAGCCACTCATTGAACGTAAAAGTGGATTATCAAAAAATGATATTAAGATTTTAGATTTTATTAATAATATTAATAACAATAGGTTTAATTACACTATTAGAGAACTTGCAGAACTTGTTAATGTTTCAGTAGCATCTATTACTAGATTTGTGAAAAAATATGATTTTCGAAATTATCATAAATTCTCAATTGAGATAAATCGAAGAATGCAAAATTTTATCGATGTCTATAAGATCAATAGTAAAATCAATAATAACATTGATGTTATTATTGAAGCTAATAGATATGTTTTAAACACTATTAATAGTGAGAAAATGTTGAATTTAATTCAAGAAAGTGCTAAGTTAATAAATCATTCTAATAAAATTTTTGTTTTTGGTTGTGGTAGTAGTTTAAGAATGAGTCAAAATTTAGCTTCCAACTTATTAAAAATTGGTAAATCAGTCATTTTTGCAAATGATTTTCATATCTTTTTTCCTTCATTAGCTAATGGAGATAGTAATGATGTTTTAATTGTATTTTCTAATTATTTTAGTATTCCAGAAGTTCATTTTGTAATTAATGAAGCAACAAAGAAAGGGATTAAATTAATTCTAGTTGCAAATAATAGTAAAAATATTCAAACTAACATTAATGTTGATGTTGCTATTTTATATGAATTAATTGAAACAAGTTCAATTGACATACCTTTAGCTGGAAAAATGTCTCAATTAATTATTAGTGATCTTATTTTTGAAAACTGTTTAATAAATGATCCAAAATTAAGAAACAATTTAGAAAAAAGTGTGAGAATGATTGAAGATTGAAAAGAATTAAAAAATTCAATTCCATTTAAGGAATTGAATTAATTCTTATAATAAGTAAGATATTTATCTATTAACATTGTTATTATAAAATATAAAAAACTTATTAATAATTAAAATATTGGTTAAAAACCAATATTTTTTTATCAAAAATGAATAAGATTTCACTTTTGGATTTAGCTAAAGGATTTCTTATTTTCAAACACAATTTAAATCTTCGTTAAATGTTTTTATTTCCGTTTTATAAATTTGTAAGATTTCATTGTTATTATGATATTTTTGAGTTAAATCAAAATCAACAATTAAACTTAAATTATTTAAATAACACAAACGATTAAATTCTAAAATATCTATATTAGGATATTTTTGTATTATTTCATAATAATTCAACATTTTATCACTGTTAGATATAGTATTTTTTTGGATTAATTTATTAACCATTTCCTTAAAACGGGTTTGCATTAGTCTAATGATCTTATCATTATATGGATAATCATTTTTGATTTTATTGTCAATTAACAATCTTGTTAAATACATTTCATCATATTTATCATAAATTTTATTAAATATTTTAACTAGATAATATTGGATCATTTTATAAGGTATTAACATTTTTTGCCACCTTTATTTTACTCTTTTTAATATTTGTTCGTAATTTACTAATATCACCCGTTAGTAAAAAGTGATCAATACCATCGAAATATTCTATTTTAAACTCTGGATCAATATAATTTAATTCTAAATCGTATTTTAACTGCATTAAAAACAACAATGCTCTTCCAACTCTTCCATTACCATCACTAAATGGATGAATTTTTTCAAAGTAACAATGATATTTTAAAACTTCATCATATATTTCGTTTTTGTTTTTATTTTTGATTTCTTCTTTAAAACTATTATTAAGTTTTTCTAATTTATAGTTAATAACACTATAGTCATAAGGTATTGTTCTTGAATTATTTATTCTAACATTATGATTTCTAAATACACCATTATTAGTCAAAATGTTTTCCATAATAATTTTATGTATACTTCTAATAGTATCGATCGAAATATCTAAATTTGCATAATTTTCAACGATATATAACACAACATTTTTGAAATTAATTAACTCATAAACTTCCCTTGTGTCCTTATAAGTATCGGGTAAAATATTGTGTTCTAAAAGGTTTTTAGTTTCTTGATAGGTAAAAGTGTTGTTTTCGATTTTACATGAACTATATGTTAGCAATAAAGCTAATTGATCAACTTCTGTTTTAGTAAATTTCTTCATAATGATCACCTGATTTAGAAATGTATTTTTAGATTTTATCTATAAAAATATTATCTTATTTTTATAGAATATTCCTAAAACAAAAAACCAGTTTCATCATATATATATTTAAGAATTTTTAAAGCATTTTTGCAAAATAAAATTTTGCAAAAATATTATTTAATACACTTTTTTACATAAAATGCCTTATCTCTTACAAAATCCTTCAAATATATATATATATATATAATTTGTGTATGAAAAAGATAAAAAAGTTTTTATTAACGCTTTCAACTACTTCAAGCATCACTATTGCTAGTGCATTAGCAGTTGCTTGTAATGAAACTAAATCACAGACAGATAATACTAAAATTATGAAATGAAATCATAAAATCAATACATTTCTATCTATTAATGAATTTTTATCTAAAAAACCTGAGGAATTAGCTTTATTATCTAAAGATAAAGTCGATGATTTAAGAAATAGTTTCAATAATGAAGATGATTTTGAAAAATTAAGTGCCAAATACAATAGTTTATTATCAGAATATAACATTACTAAAGCATCATTAACCCAAATGGTTAATCAATTACTTGATACAATTAAACCTTTATTAACTAATGAATATTTATCAAAAAATGATGTAGATAAATATCAAAATTTAAATCAACAAGCTCCAAGCGATGATACAACTTTAGATGTGTTAAATAATCAAAAAACAACTTTAAATCAAGAAAAACAAGAATTAGAACAAACTATTAGCAATAAAACTAAAGCATACAATGATTATCAAACTTTAGCTACTAAAGCTAAAGATTTTGCTACTACTAATTATCTTGCACAAGAACTAGCAAAATCATTAAATGACAAACTTCAAGCATTGGATATTCAAAAAAATTCAACTCTAGAAGCTACTAATGATGCAATGCAACAACTAGAACAATTATTAAATCAAGCTCAAGTTGATTTAACCAACTTAAAACAAACTCAATTTAATAAACTTCAAGAAGAAATCACTAAAGCAGAACAAGTAGTTAATGGATTATACAACCAAGATTTAACTTCTTTATTAGCTACAGCTAAAGAATTAAATACCAATTCTTCATATGTTGATTTAACTCAAGCTACTTCTAACTTAGCTCAAGAAGTAGTTAAAGTTAATTTATTAAGAGAAGAAAATAAAGATGTATATCAAAAATTAACCGCTAAAAAAGATCAAGTTTTAGCTAAATTACCAAGTGATTTAACTAAAGATTATTTAGTTGATTTAGCTGCTATTAAACAACAATTATTAGAAATTAATTTAGATGCAAATAGTGATTTAATTAGCAAAAAACGTGATATTAATAATTTATTAGATGATTTAGCAACTAAAATTGATCAAAAATTAGCCGCTATTGAACAAATGAATACTGATTTAAATACAAAAGTACAAAAATCATTAGCTGCTATTGAACAATTTAAACAAAAACATCCTGATCAAGCAAGCAGCTTTAACAATTTAGATAGCATAATAAATGATTTAACAACTAATATGCAAGATAAAGATTATTCAAATGCTAAAGCTAATTATGAATTATTGTTAACCACTTATACAAATGATTTAAAAATTTTAGTATCTAGTTTAATTCAAAGCTTAAAAGCTACTTTAGAACAAAATAATCAACCTGATTCAACAGAAGCTAAAGCTAAACCTACTTTTGAACTATTAGAATCAATTTTTACTTCTATATCAAATGTTAATAATATAATGCTTCAAAAAATTAATTATGAATGATTATTTGATCAATTAAGTTTAATTAAAGCTTCAATAGATGGTAATGTTAAAGAGCTTGTTAAAAAAGCAAGAGATAAAGCTAATGAATTTTATGAAGCTAATAAAACTTACTATCTTACAGATACCTTACAACCACTTAAAGGCTTAATTGACAAATATACTAATGAGTACATTGAACAAAACAATGACCTTAATAGCTTAAAACAAGGCATTAGTGATTTAAATTATGAAGTAAATACCATTAACCAATTATTAGAGACTCAATTAGTTACATCAAAACAATTATTATCTACTGTTCAAACAGAAATTATTGATGTTTATAATACTGATTTAGCTACTGATATTGAAGACATTAAAGCAAAACATCAAGCATTAACAACTTTAGTAGAAGCAGCAAAAGATTATAATGCAATTGTAGCAGCTACAAATGAATTAGATGCTTTAGTAAAACAAGATAAATCAAAATTAGAAAATAAATTAAAAAATGTTGTTTTATTAAAACAAGTAGAAAAAGATGAGCCGGTAGTTCAAAATATTTTTAAAGCAGCATATCAAACATATGGTCCAGATTTTTATCCTATATGATTCCCTTCAAAAACTAAAGTAGATAAATTAAAAGCAAAACTTAAAAATGATGTTGATCAACCAAATAGTGAATATTTAGAAACATATAAAGATATTGTTCATGAGTTAAAAGAGCAAATGCTATGAACAATTGGTTACAATAGAGCTAGATATAAACAAGTTACATCTGAAGATTATAATCTTGCAGTTCAACAATTATCAACCTTTGATGTAGCTATTTTGCAAGAAGCAAAAAGCAAAATAGATCAATATTTTAACAATGATGGACCATTTAAGGACTCAACAACTTCAAGACCTAATATTGAAAGCTGAGATTTAGCAACAGCTACAAGTCAAATAGATATACTTGATGTAAAAGTGTCAACATTTATCTCTATAATGAATAAATGATATTCATCTCATTCAACAAGATCATAAAATTTCAATAAAACATAGAATTTTATTCTATGTTTTATTTTTCCAAGTTATTTTAAAAAATCATATTTTGATTAAAAAAAACTTATATATTGTGCGTTTTTGTTTGAATTTACAGTGTAAATTATGGATTCCTGAGTTTCCAAGTTTTAACAAAAAACGATAAAAAGAGCATTTTATTGCTCTTTTTTTAACTTTTTCAAAAATTTACATTGTAATTTACATTTTTTGAGTTTCTAATATCTTTTTGATAATAGCAAAATCACTTAAATGTTGCATATTATCTTTATTTTCTATTAATTTTTCAGTGATAATTTTTGAATTTACCACTTCCACATATTTATTAGCACTTAAAATTGCTTTTATTAATCTTGTATTAGTAAATCTTTCGTTTTTAATACCTAATACAGGTTCTAAGTTTTTATTTACTAAAGTTAATAAATATCTCATAAGAACCAATGATATAAAGCATAAAAGGAAATATCCTTCAATGTGTTTATCACTTCGCACATACACAGGTCTAATTCTTAAAGCGTTTTTTAATGTTCTAAAGTTTTCTTCAACTTGTCATTGTTTTGCATATAAATCAACAACATCATGAACTGTGAGATCGTGTCTTGATGTTTCATAAGCATATAAACCATCAAACTTTTTATCTCTTTCGATTTTTTCATAATCTAACTTATAAGAAGTTGTTTTACCATTTTCAATTTCTTTAAAGAATTTGTATTTTTTACCAGCAAGCAAATCAGTTTGAGCAACAATACCATTTTTAGCTTTTTTGTTGAAATTATCAATAAGAATCTGTCTATCTTGTTTATCTTTTTTAGCACGTTTTTCACTATAAGTTATTATTCTGCGTCTAGTTTTACCGTTTGGACGTTTTTTCTGTCATAGTGATTCATAAGTTTCTTCTTTGAATTTAAAATTATCTAAATCTACATATCCTTCAGGATCTTGAGCGAATAATTTAGTTCTTTTAGTAGCAATTTTTAATCTGTAAGAGATTATAAAATCTATATTATTTTGTTCTAGAAATCTGATGTTTTTATTAGTACTCATTCCTCTATCAGCAATTATTGTAACCATTCTAAGGTTGTAAATTTTCTTGATTTCATTGATAAATGGAATGAAAGTATTTGGATCAGCTGTATTACCTTTAAATAATTTGTAATGGATTGGAATACCATTTTCATCAGTAATTAAACCCACTACAATTTGATCTTCTTTGAATTTTCCATCTTTTGAATATCCAGGATGTTTAAGTCCTAAACTTGTAAAAGTTTCAAAATATACAGTTGATGAATCAAATCACATAACATCAACAGATCTTAAGTTTTTAGAAATTAATGAATTATTGATGTTTTTTAAAATAGTCGTTTTATTGTCTGAAAGATAATCCAAAGAGTTGTAGAATGTAGTCTTTTTTGAATCAAATTCTATTTCATAATCAGGAATACTTTCAAAAGTTTTAATAAGACTTTGTTGTTTTAAGATACGTGTTGAAATTATAAATTTCAATATTTTTATCAATTCTTTTGATCTTGTTTCTTTAGTTTTCTCAAAAATATCCAAGTCATCAATTGTGTTAAATAAAATCTGATGACCATAATTTACAACTTTTGATTCAACAACCGAATTTTTAAGAACTCTATTTACTTCTTGCAAAATTTTATCTTTAGGTCATTCAGGATCTCAATTAACACAAGCTTCTTTTAAGAGATTAATTGGGTCTTTTGTAGATTTTTCTAATTTTTCTAAATTACCTAAACCAATACTTCTCTTATAACCTCTAGCATGACCATTTGAGATAGCAGCTGTGATGTAGTATGTGTCTTTTCTTTTACTTCTAACAATAATTCACTTTTCTTTTTTCATACTCCTAATTATACCATAATTACAATGTAATTATGTGGAAAAAATAATTTTTTTACTATACGTAGTATAGTAAGTATGGAAAAGTGTTAAAAAATTGGTCAAAACTTGGAAACACAGGAAAAAATCATATTTTGATTAAAAAAAACTTATATATTGTGCGTTTTTGTTTGAATTTACAGTGTAAATTATGGATTTTAATATTTTGTGTTCTATATTTTATATATTTAAGAATAAAAAAGTAAAATATATTTATTCTTAAATTAGAATATTTTTAATATAAAGGAATTAAATATGGATAAAAACTATCGATTATTAGGTTTATATAATGTTGCAATTTCGTTTGTTATTTCGTTATTAGGAATGTTATATTTTATTTTTGGTTATGTTTATTTTATCCCTTCATTAAAAGGTGGTAAATATAAAATTGAGATCTTTTTATTAGCGGTTTCAGTTATTGTTTTTGTTATTTTTGCTATATCTTTAGCAATGAAACTTAAAAATTTAAAAGGATTAAATGCTTCGCTTAAACAATCTATTAAAGATGATGATGAGATCAAAAAAGTTGACTTTTTTGATCAAGAATGAGCTAAAAAAGAAGTGTTTATTTGAAAAGGTATCAAGAAATATTTATTTAATAAATATCAAGCATCATTAAAAGAAGCTCAAGAAACTGATGAATGATATACTATAAGAAAATCTTATTTAAAAGAAGCTTTATATAAGGTTGAAAAAAGATTATTAATTATAAATTCATTAAGAAAAATTCTAGGTTATTTAATTTTCTTACCATTTTTATCAGCTGCTGCTGTATATACAGTTTCAGTTGAAAGTAATGATTTGTTAATTATTATATCTACAGTTATTTCAACCATTTTTATGTTATTTTTAGAATTTATTGCTGAAGTAGTTTTTAGTTATATCAATAAAATGTATACCAATATTGTTAATGAAAATAATCTGTTAAATAAATATAATCAAGAACAAATAAATAAAGTTGATGAGTATATGAATCAAGTTATTTATAAAGAAAATCAATTATTATACTTTGCTGCAGCACAATACTTTTTAAATGAAGAAGATATAGCTAAAGCAAATGAATTAGACATAAAAAAATAAACTATTTTAATCAATAGTTTATTTTTTTTATTTAGATAAATTTATCTAAATGGGTTTTTAAAAGAATATAATTTTAATAGGTACAAATTTATTTTATAAATTTTGTAATTCATTAAAAATTATAAACATTACTACATAGATATAATCATAATACTTTTTTGGATAAAAACAAAATTAATTGTACCTAGAAAGAGAAGATTTGTGATGAAATCTAAATTTAGAAAGATATTATTTCTTTCATTTCTTGGTGGATTAACCACCACATTGCCCTTATTAACTTCTTTAAGAAGTAATAACGATCTTGATTTTTACAAATTTAACCGTATAACATACGATGAATATATGGAACTACCTAAGTACTCAGGTTATGGTTATCAAAGTAGATATAAAGTATATAAATCAGGAACAAAAAGAAATTCTATTAGTTATACACTGGGTTGAATGTTTAATCCACAAGATATTAATCGTTTAAATTTATGATTTTGATCATTATTTTACATTTGAAAAGATCATTCGTTCGATGAAATTAAAAGATATGTTGATATTTTTGATACTACGTTATCAGGGATATCTCATGAGAAAAAAAGAACATCATACGAATCAATTTATAACCATTTTCCATACAATGGTTCTGGATCTCCTACCATATCATTAACAGATAATGGTTTTTCAACCATTTCAACAATTGAGAAAGTAAAAATTGATTACAGTGATTATTCAGAAAAAACATTTGATTTTGCTTTTAAAATTAAGGATAATAAAGAATTTGGTGGTGCGTTAGAAGATATATTTGCTAAAGGTGTTTATATAGTTGAGAGTGACTAATATGAAATTTAAATTTTTACTAGGAGCTTTAGCAATCTCAACACCTTTAGTTTGATTAATTTCTTGTTCAAAACACATTAATAAAACCACCTTACTCAATCAATATTTAGCAAAAAATAGTGCAAGTTTCGCTTTTGTTTCAACTAAACCCAAAAATGATGAATTAATTACTAAAATCATTAGTGAAACAAATGAAAAAAAACAAGATCACTTTAGCATATAACTCTGTGATCGAAAATGATAAAGTGATCATTAAACCCAAAGATTCAAACTTAGTTAATTCTAAAGAGTATGTGTTTGATTTTGTTAGAAATGGTTATGGTGATGATAGTTTGATTTATCGCAAATTAAAAGAAGATAACATCGAAGTAGTCAAAGATCCTGAATTCTCAATGACTATTTTATGACCTTCTAACGACAATGTTAAAAGAATATTCGAAGAATATAGAAGACACAAATCATCAGATAGTTTCAGAAAATGAAGTGAGTTTAAAGCTACAGGTTTAAAAGATTTAGGCAAAGATGTAGAAATAAATGATAATGATCAGTATATGGTAATTTTTGCAACCCTTAAAGTTAAAGCGATTGATAAATATAACCCAAAAATTCCTCTAAAACAACTTATTAATGACGAAAATAAACAAATAGATAAAGAAGTTAAACAAAGGTTTCCTGAATCTTCATGGTTTTATTACGATACTAAACTTCAAGCGATAAACGATGGTGGTGAACTAAATTTATTTATTTCTGATGTTAATTATTATGCTGTGAATTCAGAAAACATACCTAGATATAACTTTGTAAGACCAGCAATTTATATACCGCCATTAACAAAAGAAGTAGTAGCGAATATGAAATTTGAACCTCAAACAAAATACTATAATAATGTTTATTTAGTAAAACTTGATAAAACTAATTCAAAAATTAAAAAAGTAAATATTTATAACAATACTATTATTAATGTTTTCAAAGATCCCTATAAAGATAACTTTAGTATAATAAACTGATTGTTTGGAAAAAGTGGTAGCAGGAGTGATGGTGATTATGACAAAGTTTTTGAAATTGTTGATAGTTTCATCGAAAGTCCTAAACTCAATTTATTATACAAATCTATAAAATAACAAAAAACCTAGTTTATAAACTAGGTTTTTTAATTATTATTTAAGACCTTCTCATTTTCAGAATCTAACTTCATCTTCATCGATTCCTACTTCTTTGATGTAGTTTTTGTGGTAAGCGATTTTTTCGTCCATTAATTTGACAAATTCTTCAGCTTTATTGCCTAAAACAGCTTTAGCAGCTGTAATAGACATATGGTATCTATCCATATCTGACATTAAACGAATATCAAATGATGTTGTAATATCTCCATTTTCTCTGTATCCATGAACGAATAAGTTGTGGTTTTTACGTGAGAAGAAGATATCTCTAATTAATCCTTCAAATCCATGGAAAGCAAAAACAATTGGTTTATCAGTAGTGAAAATTTTATTAAATTCTTCATCACTTAAACCTCTTGGATCTAAGTTTGGATGACGTAATTTAAGTAAATCAACAACGTTAACAAATCTTATTTTCATTGATGGGAAGTGTTTGTGTAAGTAATCAATGGTTGCAAGTGCTTCTAAGTTTGGTTCTGTACCAGAAGCTACCATTAAAAGATCTGGTTCTTCATCAGTTAAACAAGTTGAAGCCCAATCAATAACTTTTAATCCTTTATCAACTAATTCTTGAGCTTCTTCAACATTGTATCATTGTTCTCTTGGTTGTTTTGAAGCAACAATTAAGTTAATAACATCTCTTTCTTTAAGAGTTTTTTCTAATACAGCAAGTAATGTGTTAGAGTCTGCAGGTAAGTATTCACGAATTAATTCAGGTTTTTTATCTGCTAAGTGTCCTAAAATACCTGGATCTTGGTGTGTATAACCATTGTGATCTTGTTGGAATGCAGTTGAAGTTGCAATAACGTTTAATGATGGATAATCATTTCTTCAGTGAACTTTTCTTGCTTTAGCAACTCATTTCATGTGTTGTGTTAACATTGAGTCAACTACTCTTAAGAATGATTCATATGAAGCAAAGAATCCATGACGTCCTGTTAATACATATCCTTCTAAGAATCCTTCAGCTTGGTGTTCTGATAATTGAGAGTCAATTAATCTACCAACAGGTCCAACAGCTTCATCTAATTCAGCATCAACTCTTTCCATTCATTGTCTGTTTGTAACTTTTAAGATATCAAAAAGACGGTTTGATTTAGTTTCATCTGGTCCAAAAGCTCTAAAGTTATCTGGGTTTCTTAAAATAACATCTGCATAGTATCTACCAGCATTAACCATATCTTGATCTTTAATTTCTCCAGGTTTTGAGAATTTAAGAGCGAAATCTTGTCATTTACCTAAGTTTAATGGTTTTGGATCAACTCCACCATTTGTAATAGGAGCCATTCCCATTCTTTTTTCACCTTTTGGTGCAATTTCAGCATATTCAGCTTTAAAACTTCCATCTTCATTAAATAATTCATGAGGTTTATATGAAAGTAATCATTTTTCTAATTCATCTAACATTGCTGGTTTTTCTGAAGTTACTGGTAAAGGAACTTGGTGAGCTCTAAAGCTTCCTTCATAAACATCTCCGTTAATTTTGTGTGGACATGTTCAACCTTTTGGTGTTCTTACGATTAAAGCTGGTCATAATGGTCTTGTTGCTTCTTCAGCAGGTTTTTTACGTGCTTCTTCTTGAATTTTAAGAATTTTTTCAACAGCTAAATCAAATTTTTCAGCCATTTGAGCATGAATACCTTCTTGATCATTAACATCAGCTTCAACAAAAATAGCTTCTCAACCAAATCCATAAAGCATTGATTTAATTTCTTCATTTGTTTTTCTTGCCATAATTGTTGGGTTAGAAATTTTACCACCATTAATGTGTAAAATAGGTAAAACAGCACCATCATTAACTGGATTAATAAATGAAGTTGCAAATCATCCAGCAGCTAAAGGACCTGTTTCAGATTCTCCATCACCAATAACTGTTGCAGCAATAATTGATGGGTTATCTAATATAGCTCCAGTTGCATGAGATAATGCATATCCTAATTCTCCACCTTCATGAATTGATCCAGGTGTTTCAGGAGCAGCATGAGATGCAGTACCTCCTGGGAATGAGAATCTTTTGAACATTCTTTTTAACCCTTCTTCATCTTTAGTAATTTCAGGGAATAATTCTGTATAACTACCATCTAAGTAAGAGTTAGAAATCATTACTTGACCACCATGTCCTGGTCCTTCAATATAGAACATATTTAAATCATATTTATTAATAACACGGTTTAAATGTGCATAAATAAGGTTTTGTCCAGGGATTGTTCCTCAGTGACCAATTGGGTACATTTTAACATCTTCAGCTTTTAATCCGTTTTTAACTAATGGATTATTTCTTAAGTATATTTGACCCACAGATAAAAAGTTAGCAGCTCTCCATCAAGCATGAACTTTATCTAAATATTTTTGTTCGTCAAAAATTGTTTTTTTCATAAATTGTTAATCCTTCTATTTAATATAAATTTGGTGTGTGTTGACACATTAATAAATAGTAAATAGTTATTAATATGTACTTAAATTTTATTACATATATTTTTAAATCTAGTTAAAAATTCATATATTAAAAAATTGTGAAAAATTTTTCCCTTTAGTTATAAAAGTACATAATTTACTTTACTTTTATTTAAAATTTGATATATAAATTTACTAATGATATATACTATAAAACTTTTTAAAAAATAATATCTATGGTAAAATATTGCTATATTTATAGTAAAACAATCACGCTAAAAGCAAGATAAAAATATTATTTTTTTGATAAAATTATATTGCTATTCTAAAGGACAGGATCTAATTGAAAGGTTAGACATCGGTTGGTTTTAGCGCTAAAAACAAACAATTTTATTAATTATTAATATTAATATAGAAAGGATTCAAATGGCAAAATTAGATTTTGACCGTAGTAAAGAACACGTTAATGTTGGAACCATTGGACACGTTGACCACGGTAAAACAACTTTAACAGCAGCTATTGCTACTGTTTTAGCTAAAAAAGGATTATCAGAAGCTCGTGATTATGCTTCTATTGATAATGCACCAGAAGAAAAAGCACGTGGGATAACAATTAATACATCACACATCGAATATCAAACAGAAGGACGTCACTATGCACACGTTGACTGTCCTGGTCACGCTGACTACGTTAAAAACATGATTACAGGGGCAGCTCAAATGGATGGAGCAATCTTAGTTGTTGCTGCAACAGATGGGCCTATGCCTCAAACAAGAGAACACATTCTTTTATCTAAACAAGTTGGTGTTCCTCGTATCGTTGTTTTCTTAAACAAATGTGATATGTTAGAAGGTGAAGAAGAAATGATCGAATTAGTTGAAATGGAAATTCGTTCACTTCTTTCAGAATACGGATTTGATGGAGATAACGCTCCAATTATCCGTGGATCAGCTTTAAAAGCTCTTGAAGGTGATGCAGCTTACGAAGAAAAAGTTATGGAACTTATGGACGCTGTTGATCAATACATTGAAACACCTGTTAAAGAATTCGATAAACCATTCTTAATGGCTGTTGAAGACGTATTTACAATTACAGGACGTGGAACTGTTGCTACAGGACGTGTTGAACGTGGAACACTTCACTTAAACGAAGAAGTTGAAATCGTTGGACTTAAACCTACTAAAAAAACAGTTGTTACAGGAATCGAAATGTTCCGTAAAAACCTTAAAGAAGCTCAAGCTGGAGATAACGCAGGGTTATTACTTCGTGGAGTTAACCGTGATGATGTAGAACGTGGACAAGTTTTAGCTAAACCAGGTTCAATCGTTCCTCATACAGAATTTGAAGCAGCAATTTATGTACTTAAAAAAGAAGAAGGAGGACGTCACACTCCATTCTTCAAAAACTATAAACCACAATTCTACTTCCGTACAACAGACGTAACTGGTGGAGTTGAATTCGAAGCTGGACGTGAAATGGTTATGCCAGGAGAAAACGTTAACTTAAAAGTTAAATTAATCGCTCCTATCGCCGTTGAAGAGGGAACAAAATTCTCTATTCGTGAAGGTGGACGTACAGTTGGTGCTGGTTCAGTTACAAAAATTATTAAATAATATAATTCAAATTAAAAATAGAATACATCTGTATTCTATTTTTTTTATATCAATAATCAATTTAATTGATTTTATGTAATAAGAAATATGCTAAAAATAGCATAAATTTTACACCTTTTTCAATAATCAATTATTATTTTATGAAATAAATATATTAAGTATAATTAAACTATGTTAAATTTAAAAGTTAATTATCAAGAAAGAATTGATAAATATATTGCTAATAATAGCGATATTTCACGAAATGATGCACGTTTATTAATTGAAGAAAAAGCAGTAACTGTCAATGGTGTAATTGTTAATAAACCTAAATTTCAAGTTTATGAAGGACAAGAAATCCATATATCAAGAGTTATTGATAAAACAATTGATGTTTTACCACAACAAATGGATTTAAATATAGTTTATGAAGATGAACATCTTTGTGTTATTGATAAACCTTCAGGTATGATAGTCCATCCAGCTCCAGGGCATAAGGATAATACCTTAGTTAATGGATTGTTATATCATTTTAAAAATAATTTATCTAATGAAAATGGATTATTACGTCCAGGTATAGTTCATAGAATTGATAAAGATACTAGTGGGTTATTAATTATTGCTAAAACTAATGAGGTTCATAAATTGCTTGCAGATATGTTCTTTGATCATCAAATTAAAAGATCATATATTGCGATTTGTGATGGTGTAATTCAAGATAAGAAATTAAAGCTTGATTTACCAATTGGAAGAAATGTTAAAGATCGTCAAAAAATGGCAGTAACCAACACAAATTCAAAACACGCAATTACTTATGTAACTTTATTAAGTACATTTTATTTAGATAATTTACCAAAAAGTTTGGTGAAATGTGAATTAGAAACAGGTAGAACTCATCAAATTAGAGTTCATTTAAATTACATTAAAAATCCAATTTATGGTGATCCTATTTACAATCGTTATGTTGATGAATTTGGTCAAAGATTACATGCTTATAAATTAAAATTTACTCATCCAATTACCAAAAAAGAAATTGTTTTATTCTCTAATGTACCTGAAGAATTTAATGTAAGTCATTATGATTTTCAAGAATTTTTCAAAGAAGAAAAGAATTTATAATTTGTTAAAATTATTAAAGGAGAGAATCTATGTTAAAAAAATCAGAATACTTTAAATTCCAAACCAAAGAAGAATTATGAAGTCATGAAAAAGAAACCTTTAGATTTTGAGTTTTTTCTTTTTTAATAACTCTTGTTATTATTTTAGGTTTATATATTGCTCAAATTGTTCTTTTATCATTAGCAATATCTAATAATGTCAACAACATAACAGTGTCACCATTATTAACAACTAGTTTTATTGTGATTATAGGTTGTGCACTTTTATTTTCATATAGTAAATCATTAATTAAATCTTATAAAGAAAAAGATTTTAGATTTTTATCACAATATACTTTGAGTTTTGTATCTTTATTTGCTTTTATAGGGATTTTTATGTTGTTATTTAGTTTATTTGGATTAGCAGGATTTGAAAATATTAAATCAACTAATTCTTATAATAAAGCAGCATTTATAATAAATGCTATTTCTATAGCTTTTGTAATATTAACTTGATTTGTTGTTGGTAGAGAAGTAAAAGTTATTAGACAAGCTTTCTTTGCTTTTGAACTAAGAAAACAAATGGAAAAAGTAAAAGAAGAATATTTAAAAATATTAAAAAATGCAAATATCAATTTTGACAACCAAGCAACTAACAATACTAATCCTTTTACAGGATTTAATTTCAATCAAACACAAGACAATACTACAAACACTGAAAATAAAGTAGAAGAAAATACAAATAAAAATCAAGAGCTAAAAAAATTACTTAATTTACCAAATGCTCAACTTTTTGAGATTGCTAAAAAATTAAATATTTTTGGTTATGAAACAATGACTAAAGAAGAATTAGCAGAAACAATTTATAATTACACTAATATTAAAAATAAATAAAAAAATATTTTGAGTTTTAAAAAATAGTGCTATACTATTATCAGTGGTTATAGCAAAGGGGATCACCTGAATCCATTCCGAACTCAGTAGTTAAGCCCTTTAGTGCCGACGATAGCCGAAAGGTGAAAATAGGGAGCTGCTATTTTTTTATACCTTTTTTTAAGCAACCATTAATATGGTTGCTTTTCTTTTTTAAAAATAATTATCCTAATCAAAAAAATATCTGCATATTTTACCATAAAATATTTAATTTTTAACTAATAGAACAAGTTAATAAATGGATTTTATTATATAATTAAATATATTTATATATTTAATTAAAAATATTAAGAAGGACACACTATGAGCGAACAAAATAATAATTATAATGCAAGTAATATTAAATATCTTGAAGGTTTAGAGCACGTTAGAAAACGTCCTGGAATGTATATAGGAACTACATCTAAAGCTGGTCTTCATCACATGGTTTGAGAAATTGTGGATAACTCAGTTGATGAATGTATGGCTGGATTTGCTAAACATATTTATATTACTATTACCAATGATGAACACATTATTGTTGAAGATGATGGTAGAGGAATACCTACTGATTTACATCCAAGATTTAATATTAGTGCTTTAGAAGTGGTTTTAACTAAACTTAATGCTGGTGGAAAATTTGAATCTAACGCTTATAAAGTAAGTGGTGGATTACACGGGGTTGGAGCTAGTGTTGTTAATGCTTTAAGTGATAGTATGAAAGCATGAGTTAAGCGTAATGGTAAGATTTATTATGCTGAGTTTGCTGATGGTGGTAAAACTGTTAAACACACTGAAATAATTGGTGAGTGTGATGTTGAAAACACAGGAACTAAAATTGAATTCCATCCTGATTATGCAGTTATGGATCAAATACCTTTTGATAAAGAGCTAATAATTGATCACGCTAAGCAAATTGCTCACTTAAACAAAGGTTTATATGTTAGTGTAACTGATTTAAGAGATAATACACATCAAGAATTCCAATATGATAATGGAATAGTAGATTATGTAAAAGAACTTAATGAAGGATATACACCAATTAATGATGAAATTATCTATGCTAGTGGTGAATATCACGCTGGTAGTGATGAAAATGGTAATGAAATGACTATTGGAGTAGAAGTTGCTTGTCAATACTTAAGTGATTTTTACCGTAGCAACATTATTTCATATACTAACAACATTTCAACTCATGAAGGTGGAACTCATGTTTCAGGATTTTATGATTCTTTAATGAGATTGATTAACAATTATGCTATTGAAAAAGGTTTTATTAAAACTGATAGTGAAAAATTTGCTAGAGAAGATTTAATTGAAGGATTAACAGCAGTTATTTCAATTAAACACCCAGATCCTCAATTTGAAGGACAAACTAAAGGTAAATTAGGTTCAAAAGATGCTAGACCTGCAGTTAATAGAGTTTTTTCACAAATTTTAGAAAGAACTTTAAATGAGCAACCTGAAATAGCTAAGAAAATTATTAATAATGCTATTTTAGCTAGAAAAGGTAGATTAGCATCAAACGCTGCTAGAGATAACGCTAGAAGAAAAAGTGCTTTTGATAATGGGGGACTTCCAGGAAAATTATCAGACTGTACCAGTAAAAACGCTGAAATTAGCGAATTATACATTGTCGAAGGGAATTCAGCTGGTGGTAGTGCCAAAATGGGTAGAGATAGAAATACTCAAGCGATCTTACCACTTAGAGGGAAAGTTATAAATGCTGAAAAAGCAAGACAAGAAAAAGTGCTTGAAAATGAAGAAATTCTTTCATTAATTACTGCCTTAGGTACAGGTTTAGGTGATACTTTTAATATCAATAAACTAAGATATCATAAAATCGTAATTATGACTGACGCTGATGTTGACGGTGCTCACATTAGAACTTTATTATTAACCTTCTTTTATAGATACTTTAAAGAATTAATTGAATATGGATTTGTTTATATTGCTCAACCTCCTTTATACAAAATCTCACAAAATAAATTTGTGGATTATGCATATAATGATGAACAAAAAGATGCGATTATTAAAACCTTAAATCCAAATCAAAAAATTACAGTTCAAAGATATAAAGGACTTGGAGAAATGGATCCTGAACAACTATGAGAAACAACAATGGACCCAGAACGTAGAAAAATGCTTCAAGTTCAAATCCAAGACGCTTATAAAGCTGATTTAGCCTTTTCAACCTTAATGGGAGAAAACGTTGAACCTAGACGTGAATTCATTGAAAAGAATGCTAAATACGTTAAAAACATTGATTTATAATAACTAAATTAATAAATTACTAAGGATGAATATGAAATTATTAAATACCTTCCAATATATATATATATATATATATATAAACTTTAAATTCACAAAATCAATTAGTAATGGAGAATGCATAGTTTTTTAACTATGCTTTTTTTGCATTTTTAATGAAAACATTAAGAGTATTTGAAGCTTTTGCGGGAATAGGAGCCCAGCATAAAGCTGTTAAATATGTTAATAAATTAGATAAACCTGTGAATTTTAAAGTTGTTGCTATCTCAGATTGAGATGTTAGAGCTAATATTGCATATGCAGCAATGCATCATAAATTAACCAAAGAAAAGATTAATAACATAATTAAAAAACATCAAATTAATGACCTAGATGCTTATTTTAAAAATAAAGTCTACTCAATGAACTCGAAAAAACCAATTTTCAGCATTAAAAAATTATCTCCAGAGTTTAAAAAAGCTATTATTGCTTCAAGTTTAGTAACTAATAATCATAGCGATATTAATCAACTAAAAGGTAAAGTAATTAATAAATTAAAAATTGATTTATTAACTTATTCATTCCCTTGTCAAGGATTATCTTCAGCAAATATGGGTCGGGATAAAGGGATTAATAATGAAAAATCAACATCTAATTTAGTATGACAAATAGGAAGAGTTATTAATGAAACTGAACATAAACCTAAGTATTTATTGCTTGAAAATGTTAAAACCTTAGTTAAAAAATACAATGATGAATATCAAGAATGAGTTAATTATTTAGATACTTTAGGGTATAAGACCTTTACAGCAATTTTTAAAGCTAGTGATCATGGATCATTGCAAATTCGTGAAAGAGTTTTTGCTTTAAGTGTTTTAAAAGATATTAAATTGCCTTTTGAAGAAAATGATGTAGCTTATAAAGAATATGTTAATAACTTAGCAAAACCAATAGACATAAATAAAAAACAAGCAAAATATTTAAAGATTTTTGATGTTGATAACAACAGAATCAATGAAGCTAAAAGTTGTCTTATGAATAATACTCCTTCAAGAATTAAAATGGTTAAAAGTGGAATAAATCTAAGCGATATGTATAAAGCGAAAGAAAGAAAATACTTTATTAACACTCTAACCACTAAGCAAGATCGTTTACCAAATGCTGGACATATCCCATTAGCTAATAATGAAATTAATAAACTTCAATATAGATTCATTACACCAAGAGAAGCTTATAAAATAATGGGATTTAGTGATAAAGATTTTGATTTATTATTACCGTTTATTCAAGATAAATACCTAAACAATGATTGCTTATGAAGACAAGCTGGAAATAGTATTGATGTTAATGTTATTAAAGATATTTTCCAAGCAATAGCCAATATTGAAGAATTAAACAGAAAGGATAATGATGAATAAATTAGATTTTAGTGAAGTGGATTATTGAAACATAGCTACTAATACCTTTATTTTCATTAAAGAAGGTCTTTATAACTGAATTGATCCTAACGGTACTGTCACAAATATTGATTCCATTATTAAAAACAAAAATACTGAAATTAAAGTTATTGATATTGAAAATATTTATGCTAATGGGCAAAAATTATTTAATAATAATCGAAGAAAAAGTAACTGAAAAACTCAAGTTTATAGAGTTTATGAGTACTTAGGAGTTTTTAAAACTGATTATTTAACTCAAAAACACTATTTTACTAATGAATTTAGGGAACTTTGAAATCAAATTTCATTAAAAACTTATGATGAAAGTATGCGATATATTAATGATTTTTTGTTTAAAAATGTAATTAGTGGAGCAAATGATACATTTATAAAGTTTATGGTTCATAAAACTATTCAAAATTCAAAGTTTTATGCTAGCGTTTTTATCAGTATGATAATGGAGTTAAGTGAGCAAGATAATAATCCATATATTCAAGATTTTGTTAAGACAATTCAACAAGATAACAAATTTAAAAATATCAAGGATTTTAAAGATATCATTAAAGCTAATAAAGAAGGTTGAAAAGAAATGTGTGTTCATCTTTTAAAAGATAATAAAGTTCAAAAAACAAATAAAATTACTGAATTATTAAAATATATGTATAAAGAGAATTATATTGAAATAGAAATAGATTCTAAAGATGAAAAACCTCAAGTTAAAGAGAGTTTTAATGATTTTATTTTAATAACTAAAAGTGATATTTCTACTTACTCTTTGAAAAATTACCAAAGTAATATTGAATCAGAATCAGGAATTAAAACAATTAAAAACTATTTAATGGAACTTAACAATAATGGTTATGTAAATATTCCTATTTTTCAAAGAAATTATGTATGAGATGAAGAAATTGTAGAAATTTTATTAAGTGATATTGATGATAAAGTATCTAAAAATGATGTAGAAGAACATTTTTTAGGGAATGTCGTAATTTCTAATTCTAATAAAAAGATGAAAAACTGTCAAAATATCATTGATGGACAGCAAAGAACTACCACAATTATAATAATTTTATATGTAGTATACAAGTTCTTTATTAAATACAACTTTGATGTTCCACAAGATTTATACAATTGATTTAAGGTTGAAGAAACTTATAATGGTATAAAAACTCCTAATATTTTATCTAAATATAATAATTTAGATGATTCAATGTCTTACAAACATTTTAGAGAAATGTTAATGGATAATTGAAGTGATGAACTTAAAAAAGATGTGAAAAAAATTAAGTATAAAAGCATTAGTCCACAATTTATAATTTATAGAAATATGAAATCTATTTTTAATTTCTTAAACGATAAATTAAGTTCACTTGATGATGAACAAAAACTTAATTATTTAAATAACTTCACTTTTAAATTTTTAAACTGATTTATCATTAATGTTTCGATATTGGTTACTAAAAATGATTATGAATATTATCAAAAAATGAACCTATTAAGTAAACCTTTAAATGATGTGGAATTAATTAAATCCTTAGTTTATGGAAAAGCTTCATCATTAACCGGAAAAGATAAAGATAAGTTAATTAAAGAGCTGGATCAATATTTGTTAAGTCAGTTCTTAAAAACAAATAATGATACTGTTGAAGATATATTTAATGTTGTGATTAAATCGGTAGCTTTATACGAGCTTGGAGAAAAAGAATTTCTTAAAATTGATAATAGTGGATCAAAAAATAGAATCAGTAGCACTTATAAATATTTTGAAAAACTTTTAGATTTTAAAATTAATGAATTTCAAGATATTAAAAAAGCAATCAAATGAATTATTATTGAAGTTAATAGATGTTGTTTTGTATCAGGTTGCAAAAACACCATTTGACAACAACAAGATACAAGAATCAATGAAGCTAATTTTACTTTCTTGGAAAGAATCAAAGTGCATTTAGATTTAATTACAAATTATGGAGAAATTAAAGTTTTCTCACCTTTGATTTTTAGTTTATGTAAGAGATTTGATTTATTTAGTGATGAAAGATGTCCAAATCAAAATTTAACCCAATTTTGAAATATGTTATTTGAAATTGAAAGATTTGGTTTCTTTTGAAAGCACTATTGATTCAAAGGACAATCACTAACCAAGGTAATGAATGGTTTTGCACAAGATATTAAAGATAAAGAAATTAATGATGATATGACACTAAGAGATAAATTAATAGGATCAATCACAGGTTCAAACATCTTATTCAACAAGAGTAAAGATGAGCAAATTAATACACTAAAAGAAACATTACTTGAAAGTGATGTAAAAGGTTGAAGCAATAAAATTAGACTAAACTTTTTACTAAGAATAGAGTGATTTTTAATGAATCAAGGTAAATCATTAAAATGAAATAACGAAGTACCTAATGAAAATTTAGGTATATATCAAGATTATTTCAAAAAACAAATTTCATATGAACATATGTTTGCTAAGAAATCAAACAAAAATAATGTAAGTAGTCAATATATTGAATCCATTGGTAATGGAATTCCTGCTATTTTTGAAACAAATGTTAAAATGGGAAAAGATCCTTTTACTAAAAAGAAAGAAAAGTATTATACCCCAAACAATTTCTCTCGTTATTTCACTTATAAAGGATTAGATGAATACAAAGACCAAAAAGATGAATATCAAGATACCTCAACCAATATAAATCAATGACAAGATATTGATGATAAGAAGATCAAATGTCGTAGAGATGCTTTAATTAACATCTTAATTAAGATGTACTTAGATTAACCAAGCAACATCACAAACTTTGTGGTGTTGTTTTAATAAGGTTAAATTTATTTAATTTATATTAAAAACAATTATTTATTTTAATAAAATAGATTTAGTAAAAACAAAAAAGGAGAAATATGTCAAAAATTAACTTAAAAGACGATTATTATGCTTATGTTAATCAAAAATGATTATCAGAAGCAAAAGTTCCAGCAGATCGTTCATCAATTTCAGCATTTGATGAAATGGATTTAAATTTAGAAAAGTTATTAAAAAACTTAACAAAAGATTGAGCTACTGGAGCTAAAGAACTTCCGAGTGACATTTTAATACAACAATATGTTAAGTTTTATCAAATGATTTTAGATCAAGATAAAAGAAAAGAATTAGGTTGAACTCCTGCAAGAAAAGATTTAGAATTTCTTGAAAACTTAACATCATTTGAAGAAATTAAAAACAATTACAAAGAAATGGATCTAAAATATACTTCATTACCTTTAGCTTATGGAGTAGCAGAAGATTTTATTGATAATACTAAAAAAATCTTATGATTATATGAGTTTAAAACAATTTTACCTTCAAAAGAAACTTATGCTAATGAGCAAGAAAAAACAAAATTACTTCAAGCATGATCAAATATGATGATGGATTTATTAGTCGATTATGGTAAAAGTAAAGAAGAAGCTCAAAGATTAATTGATTTAGCAATTGAATTTGATAATTTATATAAAGATTTTGTTTTAAGTTCAGTAGAAGCAGCTGATTATGTAGCTAGATATAATTTATTTACCAAAGAACAATTAGCTAACAAATCAAAACAATTTGATTTAGTGGAATTAGGTGAAAAATTAGTAGATAATAAAGTCGAAAGTATAGCAATTTATAATCCTAGATTAGTAGATAACTTAGATCAAATATTTAACGAAAATACTTTTGAATCATATAAAGCATTTTTATTTATTAACAATTTACATCATGTAGCTCAATATCTTACAGAAGAATTAAGAATTAAAGCCGTAGAATTTAGAAATTTTGTTTATTCAGTAGATAAATACCGTTCATTAGAAGATTATGCTTATGATTTAGCTTCAAAATATTTTAAAATGCCTGTAGGTATGTATTATGCTAATGAATATTTTGGAGAAAAAGCTAAATTAGATGTTGAACAAATGGTGCAAAAAATGATTGGGATCTATGAAGATCGTTTAACTAATAACGATTGATTATCAAAAGAAACAATCCAAAAAGCAAAATTAAAACTTTCTAAATTAGGCATTATGGTAGGTTTTCCTGAAGAGATTAATTCATACTATAAAGATTTTATTGTTCAAGATTATGACCAAGGTGGTAGTGTTTATAGTAATGTTAAATACTTTAATAAATTAATGACAATTGATGCATTAAGTAAATACTTACAAAAAACTAATCCTAAATTATGATCAATGTCTCCAGCAACTATTAATGCTTATTTCCATCCATTCCATAATCATATAGTGTTCCCAGCAGCTATCTTATCTGCTCCATTTTATGATATAAATCAATCAAAAAGTGCTAATTATGGTGGTATAGGAGCTGTTATTGCTCACGAAATTAGTCACGCTTTTGATAATAATGGTTCTCAATTTGATGAAAATGGAAGTTTAAATAATTGATGAACTGATCAAGATCGCACAAACTTTGAACAAAAAGTTCAAGCAGTAGTAGAATTATTTGATCAAAGAGAAACATGAGTTGGACCAGTTAATGGAAAATTAACTGTATCAGAAAATATTGCTGATATAGGTGGATTTTTATGTGCCTTAGAAGCAGCACAATTAGAAGAAGATTTTAATGCTAAAGAATTTTTTGATAGTTGAGTAACTATTTGAAGAGCTATTTATAAAGAAGGAGCAGCTAAGAGATTATTAGAAAATGATGTTCATGCTCCTGCAAAAGAAAGAGGAAATGTGCAGTTAATGAACTGTGATTTATTTAATGAATATTTTGACCTACAACCTGAAGATCAAATGTATTTAGCTCCAGAAAAAAGAATTAAAATTTGATAGAAAAAAACAATAAACTTAAAAGTTTATTGTTTTTTATTGTTCGATTTCTGCATTAGCAGCTTTTTTCATTTGATTATTTTTGATTTTTCTTTGGGTTAATAAAGTAATAATAATTGATTGTTGAACTACTAACATAATAGAAAATAAGATTACAAAAATAAATAAAACATTAAATTTATATGATTCTCCTAAAATGTTTAAATTTACTTGATTTGGATCAATAAATAATAATGCAACAACCACTGAGAATAGTAAGATTAATAATGAAAAAACAAAAGTAAGTCTTTCCATAATTCTCATAAATAAACTCTCATCTTTTAAAAATAAAATAGAAAAGATTTGAGCACAAATTAAAATTCCATTAATAACAATTGTTGTAGTAGTGATAGCTTTTAAGATGTTTAATGTGTTGTTATTAGTTATATTTGAAGCAAAAAAAGCAAGCCCCATTATTGAAAAAGTTAAGCTTAAAATTATTACTACAATGATTAATAAATTTAAACCAATTTTGAAATCATGATTATATTTTTTAAGAAAATTCATTTATTCTCCTTTAACTTAAACATATTTTATCCTGTGTTTCCAAGTTTTGACCAATTTTTTAGCACTTTTCCACACTTACTATACTACGTATAGTAAAAAAATTATTTTTTCCACATAATTACATTGTAATTATGGTATAATTAGGAGTATGAAAAAAGAAAAGTGAATTATTGTTAGAAGTAAAAGAAAAGACACATACTACATCACAGCAGCTATCTCAAATGGTCATGCTAGAGGTTATAAGAGAAGTATTGGTTTGGGGAATTTAGAAAAATTAGAAAAATCTACAAAAGACCCAATTAATCTCTTAAAAGAAGCTTGTGTTAGTTGAGATCCTGAATGACCTAAAGACAAAATTTTGCAAGAAGTAAATAAAGTTCTTAAAAATTCAGTTGTTGAATCAAAAGTTGTTAATTATGGTCATCAAGTTTTATTTAACACAATTGATGACTTGGATATTTTTGAGAAGACAAAAGAAACAAGATCAAAAGAATTAATAAAAATATTGAAATTTATAATTTCAACACGTATCCTAAAACAACAAAGTCTTATTAAAACTTTTGAAAGTATTCCTGATTATGAAATTGAATTTGATTCAAAAAAGACTACATTTTACAACTCTTTAGATTATCTTTCAGATAATAAAACAACTATTTTAAAAAACATCAATAATTCATTAATTTCTAAAAACCTAAGATCTGTTGATGTTATGTGATTTGATTCATCAACTGTATATTTTGAAACTTTTACAAGTTTAGGTCTTAAACACCCTGGATATTCAAAAGATGGAAAATTCAAAGAAGATCAAATTGTAGTGGGTTTAATCACTGATGAAAATGGTATTCCAATCCATTACAAATTATTTAAAGGCAATACAGCTGACCCAAATACTTTCATTCCATTTATCAACGAAATCAAGAAAATTTACAACCTTAGAATGGTTACAATAATTGCTGATAGAGGAATGAGTACCAATAAAAACATTAGATTCCTAGAACAAAATAATATTGATTTTATAATCTCTTACAGATTAAAAATCGCTACTAAAAGAACTAAATTATTCGCTCAAGATCCTGAAGGATATGTTGATTTAGATAATTTTAAATTTAAAGAAGAAACTTATGAATCGCTATGACAGAAAAAACGTCCAAACGGAAGAACTAGACGTAGAATAATAACTTATAGTGAAAAACGTGCTAAAAAAGATAAACAAGATAGACAAATTCTTATTGATAATTTCAATAAAAAAGCTAAAAATGGTATTGTTGCTCAAGCTGATTTGCTTGCTGGTAAAAAATACAAATTCTTTAAAGAAATTGAAAATGGTAAAACAACTTCATACAAGTTAGATTATGAAAAAATCGAGAGAGATAAAAAGTTTGATGGTTTATACGCTTACGAAACATCAAGACACGATCTTACAGTTCAAGATGTTGTTGATTTATATGCAAAACAATGACAAGTTGAAGAAAACTTTAGAACATTAAAAAACGCTTTAAGAATCAGACCTGTGTATGTGCGAAGTGACAAACACATTGAAGGATATTTTCTTTTATGCTTTATATCATTGGTTCTTATGAGATATTTACTAACTTTAGTAAATAAAAACTTAGAACCTGTATTAGGTGTTAAAAACGAAAGATTTACTAACACAAGATTAATAAAAGCAATTTTAAGTGCTAATAAATATGTTGAAGTGATAAATTCAAAAATTATCACTGAAAAATTAATAGAAAATAAAGATAATATGCAATATTTAAATGATTTTGCTATTATCAAAAAGATATTAGAAACTCAAAAACCTTAAATTACAATGTAAATTTTTGAAAAAGTTAAAAAAAGAGCAATAAAATGCTCTTTTTATCGTTTTTTGTTAAAACTTGGAAACTCAGGTTGAACTTGATCTGCTTGTTTTTGATATGAAAGATCGTTTAAATTAACTTTTTGTAAAAAACTATCATCTCCTCATTCTTTAAATTGCTTATTTTTTGGTTCCACTACTGATAAAGCTTTATTTAAATTAGGATTTGTTTGATCAATACAACTAGCAACTAATGCTACAGATGTCATTGAACCTAAAACTAAGGATGATAATAATATTTTTTTAAGTTTATAAAAATTACTGAAAAGTTTTTTCATATTTTAATGTTAATTTAATAGATTACTAAATATCTAAAATAGAAAAACACTTGCACACGCAAGTGTTTTATTTTTTCATTTTGTTTTCTTTTTGCTTTTCTTTATTTTGTTTATAAATTTTATATTTTCTAAATGTAAAAATTGAACCTAAGCTAACTAATAAAATTCCAACAAATGAATATCCAACTATTGATCTTCAAGGCATTTTATTGCTTGTAGGAGTTTCTTTAATGAAATTAATAAAATTAAATAACTTATCATTATATTCTCTAACTAAATCATTATTATCACTAGTTCCTAAATTTTCTTGATTTAAAATAGTTTGATGGATTTCTTTAATCAAGCTTTGAATTTCACTTTTTTTCTTATTGTAATTAATTACATATTTTGCATCTTTTTGATATTTGTCTAATTCACTAATTTTAAACACAACATTTTGATACAACTCATTTAAATATCAAATATCTTTAATTCGTGTTTCATATTGATTATCTAACTTTGAACGATTTTGCTCATTGATTGATTTTTTTAATTCTTGCATTTCATTAGTCAATTGTTGTTTTAATTGATCGCTAAATAAATTTTTACCATTATTAATGTTTTGAATTTCTCAATCAATCTTTTGTTCTAAAGTTTTAGAACTTTTACTACAAGCTACAGTAGCAACTGTAGTAAAAGTTAAAATTGAGCTTGTTGAAAGTGCTATAAATGCTTTTTTTAGAGAATGATTCATAAGTCTCCTTGATTTGATAATTTTAATAAAAAGTATCTTTTTTTGTTTAAAAATAGTGCTTGACTATGCATAAAAAAGTTATTATATAAATATAATAGTACTAATTTATTAAAATTAAAGCACTATGAAAAAGAATTTGAAGAAAAAAATGTTTATTTTAAGTGGTATTTTATTAACCACTGCAACTCCATTAAGTATGGTTGCATGTTCTGTTGATAAGAAAATGCAAGAACTACAAACAAATATTCAACGTGAAAGTATGAAAACTGCTTTAGAAAGCGATTTAAATATCATTCAAAAAGCAATTGATTTTTACAAATCAAATAATATTAATGATCAACTTCCAAACTATGAAAAATTGTATAACCAAGTTAAAACTTATTTATTACAACCAGTTGAAAAACTTAATTTTTCTCAAATGAGACAATATAGTGATGTATTAAATAACTATATTGAAGCATATCATTCGTTAAAGGAGGATGTTTCTGTAAAAAAGCATAAATCAGCAATTTCACAAGAAATTGCTGATTTAAATGCTAAAGTTTCATCATTAGCTCCAGGTAAATATAACGATTTGATTCTTTTGATTAATAACGCAATATCTGAAGCTTCAAACATCATCTCCAAACCTTTAATAGCTAATTATGAACTTTCATATGCTAGTGATTTACTAAATTCATATATAACTAATTTTAATCATCTAAAAGATTTAGCTACTAAATTATCTGCAGCTAAATTGGCACTTTCAGCTTTAATTTTTGAATATAAAACCTTTAATCAATCATTATCAAGAATTCCTGAATATCAAACTATTTTAGATACAGTTGCTAATCAAATGAGTGCTTTAGAAGCATTAATTAGTTCAAACGATACTAACAATATCAATGAACAAGTTAAATTAGCTAAAGAAAAATTAAAAGAACTTAAAGCTTCAAAACAAAACTTAGATCTTAAAAATCAATTAAGAGATGAAATTAGCTATTTTAACCAATTAGATCAAAAAGTAACTACTGCAAAAAGATATAAAGCTATTGCATCAAATTTAGAATTATTTAAACAACAAAACAACTTAAATGATTTATCTAATGATAAAGATGCTCAAGTTGCTTTAATTTCTAAATTAAAAGATATTATTAACACTTCTTATGAATCAGTTAATGAAACTGATAGAATGATTCAATTAAGAGTAAATACTCTTTTATCTTTAGAAAATAAATTAAACAACTTAAACACTTCAATTAACAACGATAATAAATATCAAGATATCACAACTAAAATTAGTGATTTAAAAGATAAAATTAACGAATTAATGAATAGTGATTTTGATTTAAATGATTTAATGAATTTTACTACTTCTGCTGAACAAACTTATAACCAAATAGAAACAGATAAGAAAGAAATAGAAAAGAATGATAAAACTACTACAAAAGTAGATAAAACCACAGAAGAAAAAGAAAATAAAGTTGATAAGGAAGATAAAGAAAAAGAAAGTACTTCAACTACTGACCCAAATCCTAAAGAAACCACAACTGGTGATAAAGAAGTTGGTTCAACAGATAAAGAAACTGATTCTAAACCTAAAGAACCTGAAACAATTGATAAAACTCCTGAACCAGCAGATAAAGAAAACCCTTCTAATCCTAAAGAAACTGAATCAAATGATAAAACTTCTACAGACAAAGAAACAGATGGAAATACTTCAGGAAACTCAAATACTACTGAAGGTTCTGGTGATAAAGTTCCTGGAGATGGAACTTCAGTAGATAACAAACCTGATACACCTATTAAAACTGAAAAAGATAAAACTGAGGGAAATAATACTGATGATAAAAAGGATGAAACAACATCTGGTACATCAGATAAAACACCAGAAGTTGAAACTAAATATCCTGAAAAAGAAAAAATCGATCAATTAAAATCATCTAACTCAGAATTATTAACTAATTTAACTTCATCAACTAATGAATTAACTGATGCTAAATATAGTAAATTAAAAGAAAAATTAGAAGCAGCTATTACTGATTTAACTAATTCAAATAATAGCGAACAAGCTACTGAAGAAGATTTAAATCAAGTTAAAGCAAAAGCTCAATCATATATTGATAATATAAGCAAATACAAAGAAGTATTTGATTATTATGATCAAGAATCTCAAGCTTTAACTACAGTTAAAAACTCATTTTTACCTAATAGTGACTTTATGACTTTAGAGCAAACTTTGACAAGTTTAGAACAAAAAGTAACTAATGCTATTAGTTCATTTACTCTTGAAACTTTAGAAGTTAATGCTGAATTAAAATCTGAATTACAAACAGGTATTGAAAACTTAAAAACTGAAGTTAATAAACTAAAAACCACAAGAACATCATTAATAACTGTAAATGAAAATTATAATAATAATTTAACTAATATTAAAAATGCATTTAATACTAGTGAATGATTTAAATATAATCTAAAACATTTATATGAAAATTCTAGTGATGAATATTTACAAAATTTATCTACAGAACCTGCAAATACAGTATCTAATACAGATATTGAATTATCTAATGATGCAAAGAATAAAATTTACCAAGTTTATCAAAAATTTGATGAATTTAATAAATTGTATAAAGCTTTTGGTCTAACTGGTGAATTATCTACTAAACAAAATTTTGATGAATTAAATCAAAAAATTAGTGATTACATTAATCAAGAAAAACAACAATATCACCTTTATGATGGTACTTTAACAACTGGAGAAAATAAATCTGATTTATATACTAAAGGATGATTAGTTTGAAAAACTAATAATGATAATCCTACTAACTTTATACAACCAGATCAAGCATATGCTAATTTAGAAAAAGTTGGAACAATGACTGATGAAGATTTAAATCGTTTAAGAAGTACTTTATCCCCAATTATCTCTTTAACATCTGGAATGGCTGCTATTTTTGGTGCAAGTCAATCAAATGATTCAATCAGTAAAGACGATTTAAATTATAATGAATATGTAAGAAACGATCAAAACAATACTTATGCTTTTAGAAATTCAAACTATCCAACAGATAATAACAATGGTGATTGACAACATTTCAATCTAAGAGCTTTAGAAGCATATTTATTATTTGGTAAAGATAAATCACACTTAACTGAAAATGGAGATAATATTGCTCATTTAAATGGATGATTTAATGATTACATTAAAAAGATGGATGATTGAACTTCTATCTATAATGAAGCAGTCGAAAGAACAAAAGCATTTGTCAAACCTTTAATCAAAGAAGGACACACTGTTTCAGATGAAACTATTGAAAAAGCAGTTAAAGGAATGTTAGATCAATATGTAAATTTAGCTAAAATAGTTAAATTCTACGATAGTTATCAACCAACTGACTTACAACCTGAAAGTAAAATAAAAGACACTAATGTTACATTTGCTGAATTTGATGAAACTTACAAAGCTTTACCTAGTCAATTTAATAATTAAGGAGAGTCATGAATTTAAAAAAATATTTAATTAATGCATTGTCATTATCTTGTGTTGCTATTGCTCCAATTGCAGCAATAGCATGTTCAAATAATACTAAACCTACTACTCCAGCTCCAATTGAAAAACCTAAAACTCCAGAAGTAACTCAAGCTCAAAAGGATCAACTTGTACAAAAAGTACAAAACGCTAATAAAGAATTAAACGAAAAAGCTAAAACATTATATAACTCAATTAAAGATAATCCAGCTTTAGCAACTACTGCTAGCTCTTTAGATGCATTTAGTAAAAAAGCTTCGCATTTTACATTTGAATCTAGAATTGCTACAGTTACTACTAAAGCAGAATTGCAACAATTGCAAACCTTATTTACCACCGAAAACCAAGCTGCTTTAAATCAATTAAAACAATTTGAAACCACTATTAAAGAAGCTTCAAAAACCACAGATAACAATAATAAACCAGGTGATAACCAAGGAGATAAAAATAATAATGGTTCTTCAAATACTAATAAAACTCCTGAGCAAAAAAATCCTGATAACCAAGAACCACCTACAACTCCAAAAACTTCTACAGTAAATAAATTAGTTCTTTTAAATGATTTTTCAACCAAAGATCAAGCAACTAATACTTTAAATAGTGCTTTTAAATTTGTTGATGAATTAATCAAATATATGAATGATGCAAATGCAACTAATAATTTTGAATTCACTGTAGGATCAAAAGATTATTCATACTCAAAACAACAAATGATAGATATGTTTAGTCCTACATTAGATGCATTTAAACCTGGAGCTACTCACGGAACTACTACTAATACTGTTGCTCAATCATTAAATGGTAAATTAAATGCTATTAAAGATAAATTAACTAGTGCTAGTGATTATAATAATGAATTAAAAGAAGAATTAGAATCAGATTACTATAGCTTCTTTGATGATAATTTACACGGTATTTTAACTCAAGAAACATCTACTCCAGTTGAATCTGAACCTAAACCTCAACCTAGTTTATCAGCTACAGAAGTATTAACCAATACTATGAAAACTTTAGGTTACAATGAGCTAAATGAAGAAACTTTAAATCAATTAAAGCAAAATGTAAATGAACAATTTAATGCTTTAAATTTATTTGCAAATGATTTTCAAAATAATCAAGTATCTTGAGCTAGTGAAAATAAAACTAATGCTTTATTAGATCCAAGCAACTTAATTGACCCAAAAACCAGCTATGCTAATCTACCAGAATTACCAGATAATAAAAAAGCAATGTTATTAGATCAATTAGAAACTTATACTTCAACTTCTAACGCTATAGCTGCATTATTTAATATCCAAAGCTTACAAGAATTAGGCCAAAAACACTGATTAATCCCATTAAATAAAGTCACTAATGCAGAAGATAAATTCAAAGATGGAGAAGGATTACACATTAGAAAATTAGAAGACTATATTATTTTTGGTCATGATAACGCAAGTAACTTCTTTGATAATGATAAAGAAGGATTTAATAACTTTATTAATAATTTAGCTTCAAAATTATCATTAAATGATCAAAACCAAATAGTTGGAGGAGATTTAGCTATTGCTCAAGAACGTGCTATGAACTTATTAAATACTTTAGGTGTGAGTGATGTTAATGAACAAAACGTTAAAAATGCAGTTAAATATTTATATAATCAATATTTAAATCGTGCAAAAGTACTATTTTGATATCAAAAATTTGCTACTTTAAAAACTAAAGATAACCAAGTAACCAACATCACATTTGATCAAGTTAATCAAGAAATTAAAGCATATCAAGACGGCATAAAAGGTGAATAATATGAAAATACAAGTACTACAAGAAAAAAATGGAAAATACTATTATTTAAATAAAGAAAATAAAAAAGTTTATCTTAATGATGCACAAATTTATAATTATTTAAATTATGGTCATATTAAATTAACTCAAGATGATTTAGAAGTTAAAGATGATAAAAATAAACTTCAAGAAGCAGAAGATATTTTTAACTCAGAAGAAAATAGACGTCAAATTATTTAATTAAAAAATGAACTTCAATAAGAAGTTCATTTTTATTTACCATTAATTAAATAATATAACCCATATAAAGCACTATCATCACCCATTGTGTCAAATACTAATTTAATTCCGTTAAAATGATTAAAATCACTTAATGATTTAGCTTCTTCAAAAGCTTGTAATACCAGATCTTTTTGAGCTAAAGCTAAGCTTCCACCAACAAAAAAGTAATGAGGAGCATTTAATGCAGCACAAGTTGCAAAGATTCGTGTTAATACTTCTTTTGCTTGAGCTACTATTTCTTTAGCAATTTCATTAGTTTCAATTTGATCAAATACATCTTTAGCATTATTTCCTATTTGATAATGTTTAGCTTTTGCTTCAATACCACTACCAGAACAATGAAGTTCTAAAGCATAAGGGTTTTTTAAGCGATGTTCACCGTAAAAAGCTTTAGTCGCTAAAGGTAATTGAGCTATTTCTTGAGCATAATAATTATTCCCATGATACACTTGGTCATTAATTACTAATCCTGCTCCAAATCCTGTAGAAATAGTAAAAAATTGTGAAATTTGATCTTTAGTTAAATGATTAATTTTATGATTAGCATAAGCCATTGCATTAGCATCATTTTCAAAAATAATTTCTTGAACATTAGTATGATCTAAAAGGTATTTTTTAACATCTAAATTATCTCAAGTAGCACCTAGGTTAGGACTTTTAAGCACAATACCATTTATATAATCACTAGGTCCAGGAATACATAAAGCTAGTTTATTAATATTAAATTTATTTAATAAATCAACCATTCAATTTAAAGTATTTAAACTATTATGATAATCAGTTGCAGTTTTTTCTTTTAATGAAATTTTACCTTGATCATCAAATAAAGCAAATCTAGTATTGGTTCCGCCAACATCAATAGCAGCAAGATTGTTATTTTGTTTATTTAGTTTCATAATTTATATTATAAGGTAGTTTATTGATTAAACAATTGATATCTTGTATGTCTAAGTGTGTTAATATCCTATATTTTGCAATCTAAATTTAAAATAAAAAAGTTAGCTAAAGCTAACTTTTATTATATTATTGAACTTCGTGTTCTGTGAATTTTTCATTTTCAACAACTAAGAATTTATCACCTTTTTGAACTCCATAAGGAATTAAAGCTTCAACAGCTTTAGCGTGATCTTCTTTAATTACTGAGAATAAAGCTTCTGAATCAACCGAAGCAAACACTGATGAGTAAACTCCAAATGCTTTAATCATTTTTGGATCATTTACAACCCCAATGATTAATGAGTTTGGACGGAATTTAGCAACTTGTTTTAATAAAGCACCAGTTCTTGAAAGAGCAACAACAAATTTGTAATCACCAAACATTGCTTTTTGAGCAATTTCGTAAGCGATTTTTGTTCTTTTATCTTTTTGGTCTGAGTTTTCTCAAACTTTTTCTAATTGAATTGGGTAGTAATTTCTTCCATAGAATTCTTTTTCAGCACGTTTTGAAATAGCAGTCATTGTTTTAACTGATTCTACAGGGAAGTTTCCGTTTGCACTTTCTCCTGAAAGCATTGTTGAATCAGCTCCTAATTCAACAGCGTAATAAACGTCAGTAACTTCAGCTCTAGTAGGATGTGGTGAGTTTTCCATTGAGTCTAACATTTGTGTAGCAACAATAACTGGTTTTCCAGCTTCACGACATTTTCTGATCATTTTCTTTTCATAGTAAGGAACATCGTAGTAAGGAATTTCTAATCCTAAATCCCCTCTAGCAACCATAATTGCATCTGATGCTTCAATAATTTCATCGATGTTTTGGCATCCTAAGTGTGATTCAATTTTAGAAATAATTTGAATGTGTTCTCCACCATTTTCGTTTAAAAGTTGTCTTAATTCATTAACATTTCTTGCTGAATTGACAAATGATGCAGCAACATAGTTAATTCCTTGAGTAATACCGAATTTAACGTCGTTAATGTCTTTTTCTGCTAAGAATGGAAGTGTGAAATCTACACCTGGAAGGTTAATACGTTTGTTAGTTTTAAGTTTGTGTGTGTTTTCTGCTTTAACTTTTACATATCCTTTACCAACTTCTGTTACAACTGTTGAAAGTTTTCCATCATCTAATAAAACTTGATTTCCAACAGCTAAGTCTAATGACATATCATAAGCAACAGAAATTTCTGTAGAAGTTCCTTCTAAGTTTAAGTATTTATCTTGTGTTGTGTGAATTAATACTTCTGATCCAGCTGAAACTACTTGAGCTCCATCTTTCATTTTTCCAACACGAATTTCAGGTCCTTTAGTATCTAATAATAAAGAAACTGGAATTCTAAGTTCTTGAGAAACTTTTTTAGCTAAAGCGAATTTGTTTCCTTGTTCTTCGAATGAACCGTGGCTAAAATTGGCTCTAATACATGTAACACCGTTTTCCACAAGTGCACGCATTGTGTCGTAATTATCACTTGAAGGTCCGATAGTTGCGACTAATTTTGTTCTTTTGTCTGTAATTTTCATTGATTAGCTCCTGTTAAAAATATTTAGTAAATTAAATAAATTTAATTAACATTTTTATTTTAACATTTTATAAAAAAATTAATACCATTTTTTATATCTGCAAGCAGATAAAATGGTATTAATTTTATATTAAAAATCGTTAATTATTTAAAGGTGTATGTTTTTATATAACTGTGATTTGTTTTAACTAAAACAACTTTTGTTAAATCATTTTTTAAAGCAGATCTTACTTCAATTACATACGGAACAGTGAAATTAAGAGTTAATACTTTAGTGGCATTATCATAGTTAAATTCAATAGGAAAGTTTCAATTTTCTACTTTCATAACATTAATATCTGGAGTAATGCTTAAGATTGATTTATTGAACTCTTGTTTTCAATTATCATTATTATTTTTAGGATCATTGTATTCTTCGATTAATTTATCACCTGAAGTATATTTGCTAAATCCGGTATTTTTAACCATTACTTTGTCATAATTAACCAATGCATCATATATAGTGTTTTCTAAATCTTTTAATGATACTTGATCATTAGAATTATTAAGCTTTTTAAATCCTTCAATAATAAATTCTTTATTAATTGTTGTTTTATTATCAGGAAGTAATAATCTTAATGAAACAATTAATTCTCCTTTAAGGTCATTTGCATAAACATTAACTGATGTATTATTTCTTAATTGTTCTAATCCTTTATCATAAAAACTAGCTAAAGAGTTATATAATTTGCCATTTTTAGATTGTACATAAAATTGTCTTTGTTCTAATTGAGCTTGATCTAACACAGCATTTTGTATAAAAACTTGTTGTTTTCAATCAAAATCTCTTTTTAAAATTAATTGATTGTATTTAACTTCACCAATAAGTTGAACATCAGATACTAAAACACCTTGAAATTGTGAAGGTAAGTATTTTGATTTCTTTTCATTAAAAGAATTAGTTGAGTGTAATTCAAATTGTTCAAATTGTTTTTTAATATCAGCTATTTTATTACGGTGATCAATATTATTTTTAATTAAAACACCAACAGCTGCAATAGGTGCTATTAAAGCAACTGATGTTGAAACTAATAAAAAAGGTTTTAATCATTTTTTATTCATAATTTTCTCCTAGTTTTTGGTAAATTTGATTTCTTAATTCATTAATATTTAAATTAGTTTCACTAGAAACTAAGAAATATTCATTAATATTATGTTCCTTGTGTTGTGTTTTAATTTCTTTTAATAATTTTGACTTTTCTTTTTGTTTTAGTTTATCCATCTTGGTATAGACTAAAACAAAAGACAATTCCATTGATTGTAAATAATTTATTACTTCAAAATCAATTTTGGTAATTCCATGACGAGCATCAATTAATAAATATAAAGTAATTAATTCTTGGCGATTTTCTAAATATTCAGCAATCATTTGGTTCATTTTTTCTTTATTAGCATTAGATAATTTTGCATATCCATAACCTGGAAGATCCACAAAGATCCGATTTTGCTCATCACCAAAGAAATTTAATAATTGGGTTCGACCTGGAGTTTTAGAAACTCTTGCTATTTTTTTATTCATTGTTAAAGCATTTAATAATGAACTTTTTCCAACATTGGATCTACCTCAAAAAGCAATTTCTACACCATCATTTTGATATCAATTATCCTTATTAGTGGATGATTTAATAAATTTAAACATTTACACCTCATTTTTTAAATATGTTTAATAATAACATATATTAAATAAAGTTATTAATTGCTTTTGTATATTTTTGCTGCATTTTGAGCAATCACTAATTCTTCATTAGTTCTAATTACATAAACATCAACTTCACTATCACTGGTTGATATTTTTTTATAATCATCAAAATCCATCATATTTAATTCAGGATCTATTTTAATATTTTTAAAATATAAGCGATTGATAATATTTTCTCTAATTGAATAATCATTTTCACCAATTCCTGCTGTAAAAACTAATGCATTAGGATTTCCACCAATTTTATTAGCATAATTTGCTACATAATCTGCAATTTTTTGAGCAAATAAATCAATGGCAAACTTAGCATCTTCATTTCCTTGAGCCATTGCTTGTCTTAAATCTCTCATATCACTTGAAAGACCTGAAACACCTAATAAACCACTTTCTTTATTTAATAAATTGGTAAATTGATCAATATCCATTTGAGTTTGATTCATCACAAATTGATGAATTGCTGGATCTATATCTCCTGATCTTGTTCCCATCATAACTCCAGCTAGTGGTGTAAGACCCATAGAAGTATCAAACGATAATGAATCTTTAACTGCACAAACACTAGCTCCATTACCTAAATGCATATTAACAAAAGTAACTTTATCTTGGTTTAAAATACTTGCTAATTTACTAGTGATATATTGATGACTAATTCCATGCATTCCATATTTTTTAATATCAAATTGCTCCACTAATTGCTTAGGTAAAGCATAGCTATGATTGATTTTATTGATAGTGGTATGAAAAGCAGTATCAAAATCTGCACTTAATAAAGCTTTAGGAAATACTTTTTGAAATCCTAACATTGCTTGTACAGCTCCTGGATTATGTAAAGGTGCATATATTGAACATTTTGAAATAATATCAATCTCTTTTTGAGTTATTTTAGTAGTATCTTCAAAATAAGTTCCACCTTGAACAACTCTAAATCCAATATTTGATATTTCATCTTTATCTTGAATTAAATTAATTTCTTGCATTAATTGATAAACTGATTCTACGGCTACTTCATGATTTGGCATATTTACTTCTTTGGTGTGTTTTTGACCATTAAATTTAATAGTAATTAAACCATTATCTAAACCTATTCTTTCAGCGATTCCTGAAGCTATATTTAAAAAATTATCTTTTAAAAATAAACTAAGTTTAATTGAACTACTTCCTGCATTGATTACTAAAATTTTGCTTTGAAACATATTTTCTCCTTATATTTTGTAATGTTTAATAATGTTATTTTATTATTTTTTTATATTAAAAATATAAAGTGTGCTAGATATTTATGAAATATGGAACATTTTTGTATTAGGATAAATAAAAAACAAGGCTTACGCCTTGCTTAAAAAAGATCGAATAAATTACATAAATTTAAAGTTATACAACTTTTACAATAACTTCTTTTGAACCTTTTTTACCTTCCAAGTTATTTCTTTCAACGTGAACAATTTGAATTTTTTCATTAGCATTAGTGTGTTCACCATGCTTTTGCCCACGACGATATCCTTTAATTAAACCTTCTAATTCTTCTAGTGTATTAGCTTGAGCTACAATATCACCATGAGATAATAATTTTGCTTTATATTTGTACATAGTACCCTCCAATTAGAACTTTTTTTCTATATTTATATTAAATATTAACTTGAAAGTATATAGAAAATAGGTTATTTTCACCATTGCTGGTGGTAAGATATAAAAATCTTACTTTAAAATTTTACCCAAAATTTCCATTTTGATATTAATTTTTATAAATATAATAAATATCTAATTAATTAATTTATTAATGAATAAATATACTAAAATATTTATATTAATATATTAATTGATAGGAGTTTCAATTATGAACATACTTTATATTTTCTTAATTTGTCTTTGTGCAATAATTTTAGTTTTACTAGTAGTGGTTTTAATTAGAAAATTAATGTTTGATCATTATTCAAAACATAAAAATTTAACTTGAGAATATGTCCAAAAAAATACTAATTATGCAAAAATCACAGTTAATAAATGCGAAGTGCTAAAGCGAAGCACTAAGAAAAAATATGAATACATTTATTATGATTTGCATGAATTATTTACCGAATTAGAAAAAATTAGTAAAACTATTCTTACAAATATCACTACAATAGATACTAATTTAACTAATAAAAAACTTAGTGCAGTAATTAAAGAATATAAAAAACTTAAACAAAATATTAATTTATTTAATAAGAAAAACCAACAATTTAGTGAAAAATCTTCTTCATTTGAAATACCTTGAACTATGATTGATGAAGATTTTTCAAATTTATTAGACATATCACAACACATTATTAATGATTTAAAAATTAAACAACCTATCATACCTAACACTTATGATATTTGTGCAAAAAAACTTAATAACTTTAGAAATGACTTAAATTTAATTGAAAATTATAAATACAAAGCTGAATTTTCTAAAGCTTCTGAGACTCTTGAAAAATTAAAAATTAAAATTAAAGAATTATCAAAATTAAATAGTTCAATTGAAAAAATTGAATATACTCTATTTTCAAGCTTACCTTATACTTTAAATAAAAAATTATCTAATGCCACTAATGCTGATAGAGAATATTTAACTAAATTAGTAAATGAATTAAATGTTTTAACTCAAGATTGAGATAAATTAAAATTAGTTGATTTAATCGAACGTATTAAATCAATTTATCAAGTAATTTATGATATGCATTATCAAAAAATAGCTTATCAATCAATTACTAATTACTTAAATAAAAACTTTAGCATTATGACTAAAAATATTTTCATCAAAAAAGAAGAACAATTTAATCAATTAAGCTTTATAAATGATCAAATTAAAATTTATTATGATAAAATGCATGAATCACTCAAATCAATGAATCGTGATGAAAGCTATGAAATATTAAAACAATTAATTGAATCATTTTTTGAATATGCTTTTAAATTCGAAAATGAATATATACAATTAATGCTTGAAAAACAACAAAAAAAAAATAATAAACATACCAAAAAAGATAAGGTTAATCAATCAATTGATGCTTATTTTGCGGTTATATATAATCCGTACTTAGAACAAAATAAAGAAAATTTAGAAGTAATAGATTTATTAAAAAATATTTATCAACAAAACTTTGTAAATAGTTTTAATGCTGAGCAAATTTCTAAAATTTGAGATACTTGAGTGTTTAATATTTCTTTATTAATCTCTAAAATAGCTGAAGGTAATAAATATAAAAAATTATATTTTTTACTTGAAAATCATTTAGTTAATAGTTCTAAATACAACGCAAATATCAACGAATATAATGAACAAATTAAAATAACAAGGTCTTTAATCGAACAAAGAAAATTCAAAAAAGCATATTTTGAAATCAAAAAGATTGTTAAATAATAGGAGAGAAAATGTATCAAGATAAAATACTAATTAGATTTGGAGAGTTAGTTTTAAAGAAAAAAAATCGTAAAACTTTTATTAATCAACTTTCAAATAACATTTACCACATTGTTGGTGAAAAACCTGAAGTAGCATATGATAGAATGTACTTAACTTATTCAGAGCATAATTACAATAAATTAAACTATGTTTTTGGTATTAGTTCATATTCAAGAGTAAAAATGGTGAAAAATGACATCCAAATATTCAAAGACACTGTATTAAGTTTAGTTAAACCAAATGTAAAAACTTTTAAAATTGCTGCAAGAAGAAATAATAAAAACTTCATTCACACTTCAGATGAAATCAACCATATTCTTGGTGGTCATGTTTTAAAAAATACTGAATTAAAAGTTGATGTAAAAAATCCAGATCAAGTTTTTTATGTTGAAGTTAGAAAAGATTTTACATACATTTTTAGCAACTACACTCCTGGATTAGGTGGATTACCCGTTGGTGTTAGTGGTAAAGTATTACACCTAATTTCAGGTGGTTTTGATTCTCCTGTTGCGGCTTTTCAAATGATGAAAAGAGGTTTAAAAGTAGATTTTTTAACTTTTATCACTCCACCTCAAACAGATCAGAAAACAATAGATAAAATTACTAATTTAGTTAAAACATTAAATAATTACCAAGTTAATTCCAATTTAATCATTGCTAATTATGCAAAATTAATGAATTATATTTCATTTGTTTCAAAAGAGTCATATAAGATTACTTTAATGAGACGTAGTTTTTACCGTATAGCATCAAAAATAGCTAATAAATATGATCAATTAGCTATTTCTAATGGTGATAACTTAGGTCAAGTTGCAAGTCAAACTTTAGAATCGTTATCAGTTATTGGTCAAGCAAGTAAATTACAAATTCTTAGACCTTTATTAACATTTGATAAAGTACAAATTATTGATATGGCTAAAGCTATTAACACTCATGATATTTCAATAATTCAAGCAAACGAAACTTGTGAATTATTCGCTCCTAAACAACCAATTACAAAACCAAAATTATCAGAAGCTTTAAGATTAGAGGAAGAATTAAACCAATTACAAACCTTAGAGCAAGATTTATTAGACAATGAATTACAAATAATAAGATTTAAAAAAGAAGATTTAATTTAATAATTTAACTTGTTAAAAATCAACTAAACTCAAAAAAGTTCTAAATTTATAAAAAAAGTTATTGTATATTTATGAAAAATGATATATAATAATTTTACCTATGGCGATTGTGGTGAAGTGGCTAACACAGCGGGTTGTGGTCCCGTCATTCGCGGGTTCGAATCCCGTCAATCGCCCCATTTGAAAAAAACTACTTAAAAGGTAGTTTTTTTGTTTTTTTATTGTATAATTAATCCGCAATATTAACTATATTGCCTATTAGTGGAAGATATTTGCAAAAAATATCGCTAGACCACAATATCGAAAGGATACAAATTTAATGGCAAAAAAAGAAATTCAAAGAATTGCTAAATTGCAATTCCCTGCCGGACAAGCTAAGCCCGGACCTGCTCTTGCTGGTGTTGGTGTTAATATGCCCGAATTTACTAGAGCATTTAACGATGCAACTAGAGATAGAGGAAACGAACCAGTTCCTGTACAAATTACAGTTTATAAAGATAAAACATTCGAATTCAAATTATTTACAGCTCCTGCTTCATACAAAATTAAGCAAGCTGCAAAAATTAGTTCAGGAGCAGCAAATGCTAAAACTACAATTGTTGCTACAATTTCAAGAGATCAATTAAGAGAAATTGCTGAATATAAATTACCAGATTTAAACACAGATGATATTGATGCTGCTATGGCTACAATTGCTGGAACAGCAAAACAAATGGGTGTTTTAATCGAAGGATACGATGATATCTTTAAAGCTAAAGCTGCTGCTAAAAAAGCTGCTAAAGAAGCAACAATTGCTGCTGCTAAAGAAGCTGAATTAGATGCTGCTTTAGAAACATTACACGAAACAAAAGGTCAAGGTATTGAAATAAATACAATTAGCGATGAGGAAGAAGGTGAAGAATAATGGCTAAAAGAATCTCAAAAAACTTAAAAGCTGCTAGAGCTTCATTTGATAGAACAATTGCTTACGATTTAGAACAAGCAATTGATCTTGCTAAAAAAACTTCATACGCTAAATTTGATGCTTCTATTGATTTAGCTTTCAACTTAAACCTTGATGTTCGTAAAGCTGATCAACAATTGCGTGGAGCTGTATTATTACCAAATGGTACAGGTAAAAGCGTAAGAGTTTTAGTTGCTACAAACAACCCCGAAAAACAAAAAGCTGCTAAAGAAGCTGGGGCTGACATTGTTTTAGATGGACCAGCTTTAGAACAAAAAATTAAAGAAGACGACTTTGACTTTGATGTTATGGTTGCAGATCCTACAATGATGCCTTTATTAGGAAAATATGGTAAAAAATTAGGGCCTAAAGGTCTTATGCCAAACCCTAAAACAGGTACAGTTACTCCAACTCCTGAAAAAGCTGTTGAAGAACTTAAAAAAGGTAAAGCAAACTACCGTACAGATAAAGCAGGTATTGTTCACTCATTAATCGGGAAAGCAAGTATGTCTAACGAAGCTTTAGTAGAAAATGCTAAAACTTTAATTACACTTATTAAAAAATTAAAACCAGCTGCTGTTAAAGGAACATATATGCTTAACTTAACAGTTTCAGCATCAATGGGACCAAGTGTAAAAATTAAATTAGACAAATAATAATTTATATCAAAATAGATAACATTAGTTATCTATTTTTTTTATTATCGCTTTTGATCAAAATATATTATAATAATAGAGCCATTGGAACAATAACCCACTAACTTGGTCAGGTCCTAACCGAAGCAGCCACATGAGGAAGTGTTGTGTTCAGTGGTTTTTTATTAAATTTTTCATCAAAAATAACACTTTGATTTTTTTTATTTTATGTTATAATAAATACACATTAACTGGCACCATAGCCAAACGGCCAAGGCATGGGTCTGCAAAACCTTGATTACGGGTTCGAATCCCGTTGGTGCCTCCATTTATAACTAGCGCCCGTAGCTCAACTGGACAGAGTGTTAGGTTACGGCCCTAAAGGTTGCGGGTTCGACTCCTGCCGGGCGCGCCATATACTAGCAATAGTACCATCTTTCAACCACTATGGTTGTTTTTTTATACAAAAAATCTATGCTTTAGCATAGATTTATTTTTTAATCCTTAACAAAACAAATAAATAAGCTCTTTTAATTCTTGATGATGTATATCTTTTACTAGTACACGCTTGAATAAAATCATCGTATGTCGGTTGGTTAATTTGTTTTTTAAACAAATTTTCCATTCCTTCAGAAATCATTTTATATTGTGCAATAATTTCTTTAGGAGTATTTAAAATTATTTTTTGGAATTTAGGATAGGTATTTCTAATATCGTTCTTTGGTTTAATACCTTTAAGCTTCATTGGACTATATTTAGAGATATCTTGATTGTTGCTTAGCATTTGTCTAAGTTTTGAAGCACTAGCAAATTCACTTTCAACATCTTCAGAATGAAATGGAATAGTCCTTTGAATTGAAATAGGTTCTATATCTAAATCATTATCAACAATAGTTTTAACATATTCTAGACCTAAAATATCATTTGGCATTGATATATCTTTATTTGCTAATTCCATCAAAGCTAAATTGGTTGCTCTTGGAAAGCTATTACCTTTTTGTTTAAGATATTTTTTAATCAGTTTATTATATTCTTGCTTATTGTTTTTGATTAAGAGAGCTATCTCTTTAAAAAGTTCTATATCATTAGTTTCACTACCAAAAACTAAATACTTAATCCCTTTTTTAGCAAGTTTTAAAACTGCATTAGAAGCAAAAATATGAGCTGCTTGAGCACTAATATCTACTGGTAATTTCACAAAACCACTAACTCCATATTTTTTTGCAATATGTTTTCTTTGTCTATATGAAGCACAAGTGATTTCTCCCCGTTGGGAATATTTACCAGACATTGCAACAATTATTTTACTATTAGGAATATTTTCTTTAATTCAATTTAATTGATAAATATGACCATTATGAAAAGGGTTGTATTCTACAACAATTCCAACCTTTGTTTTTTTATTTTTAAAAAGCATAAAGTTATTATATAACACAATAATATAAAAGCATAGTTAAAAAAACTATGCTTTTTCTTAATCTTTACTAGGTCTAATTTCTAGATTCAAACCCCATTTAAAAAGATTAAATTCTGGTTTAATGTAATTTTTATATTTCTTTTTGAAAATCCATATTTAATAGTTCAATGCTTTTTAATTTAAAATTTTTAAATTCATCACCTGACAAATGTATCCCTATAGTTTCATAAACAGTTTTTAGTTTTGCTTCTATTATGACTTTCTTTATTAGATTAAATTAATTTGTTTATACCATATTTATTAAAAATCTCTTTAAGTTAAAAATCATAAAATATCATACTCTTGAAACTAGAAGTGTAATATCCTAATTTGAATCGAATATAGTTTTTTTACTATCTTTTTCAAAATTTACACTATAATCCATTTCTCATTCTAATCTGTTATATTCTGGTTTAATTAGGGTTTTATCCTTTAACAATTCTTTTTTAAAGTCTAAATTTAAAAATTCAATACCATTTAGTTTAAAGTTTTTAAATTCATCATCTGATAAATGGATTCCTAACGCTTGATGTAAAGTTTCTTGTTTTGCTCGAACATCATTAACATTAATAATTCCAAATTTATAAAGAGGACTATGTATAACATCATCTTTAATAAGATAATTTTCATCACTTCTGGTAAAATATTTTGTAACAAAAAGATGTTCTCTTTTACGATCTCCTATATCTTTCACTAAATATAATCTATTTTTATTAAATAAAGGTGTTACGTAATTTAAATTAGTTATTAGCAAATGGTTATAAAAAGATGTATATTTGTATTCTAAATCAATAATTAGAATGTTGCTTTCTTGAATATGCTTGGTGTTTTTGTCCATTAGTGATGAATATTCATTTTCATATTTCTTAAGATTATCTTTTGATATAAGATATAAATTAATTTTTAATTCAGGATTTGTGCTTTGTATTTTGTTAAAAATCTCTGGTTGATAAAAATCTAGATTACTTTTTTTGTCATTAGTACTTAATAGATAATAAGGTTGATGAAAAACAAGTACATCACTTCATTCATTCTTTGTGACTAATTGATTTGGTAAAAGTTTAAATCTATCTATGTAATTACCAGTAAAATAATTTATATTTATTATTTCATTATCATTCTTATTTGATACTCAGGTAGGTATCTTTAGGTCTTTATCGTTGAAAAACTTTTCATTAACTAATATATTCTTATCAATGATGCTTTTATACTCATTGTTTCATAAATTATCATCATATTTTTTAGTTAAAAAACCTAATTTATCAGTAGCTATTATTGGTAAAGTTTCTTTTGTGAAATTAATAGTTGTTAATAATCTAGCGTTTTTTATAAGTTTTTTATAAAACATCTGATACTTATTGTTTAAACTTTTATCATACTCATTTTGTTTTAAAATTTGTTTAGATTGTTTATCAAATTCCCAAGGTCAATAACCTATACTTTTAAAATCTGACGCATAAAGAGTATTCAATTTCAATTTATTTAATTGTTTCTCTCAATGATCTATTTCATTATCGTCTTTTATATTCATCATTTCTAATTTATCAATATTGTATTTCTTGATAATTAATTTAGAAATAGTTTTTTCTTTTTCTTGCGTTCTAGAACAAGATACAACAGACATTAAAATGGGTAATAATACTAATGGAATAAAAATTAGGTTTTTGAGTTTCTTAATATTTGGTTTTAGATCTATACTAAACATATTTTTTAAAAATTTCTTTTTCATGATGCCTTTCATTTTTTAGATAATTTTTTTATTAATGAAACTCCTTTCTACTTTTATTTTATTCTTTTCTATATTAGATTTTTTAAAATTCTTGCACCATAAAAAGTAAAAAAACATTATAAAAAGCATAGTTTTTTAACTATGCTTAATTATTTTAATTGAATAGAATTTTATGTATTTGTATAATTGTCTAAATCGTTATTATTTAACTTACTTTTTCATGTAAAATTCCAGGTACTGTTAATAATCATTAAATATAAACATCATTTTTTATTTATTTTGTTTTTTTAAGAACTCTTTAGAAAAATCAATATTTAAAAATTCTATATTTTTTAATTCAAAGTTTTTTATCTCTTCATCATTAAGACTTATAGCAATAGTGTATCTTGAAGTAATTAATTTTTCTGATTCGCTATTACTATCATTTTTTAAATTGTTATCAAACAAGAAATACCTTGCTCTTCATTGGTTGCTAACTCAACCTAATATAGTAAATGAAAAAGATGGTTTATCAGGTTGAACGTAGGAAATCCCTGGTGGTCTATAATGTTCAGATGTATCTTTTATTAAATATAGTGTTCCTTTATCAAACATAAATGCATTATAATCAAAATCATTAATTAATTCAGTTTCATAAAACTTCTTATGAGTGTATTCAAAATCTATTATTAATGAATGTTTTGGTAAATCCAAATTTTCAAAATAAGGATATTTGATTTTTTCTAAATTGCTCTTCTCTGTTAAAAATATATTGATTTTGAGATTAGGGTTATCTTTTTGAACTTTTTCAAATCAATCTGGGTTAAAGAGTCAAATGTCATATTCTTTATAAAAACTTGAGTAATTTACAGGAATTTGATGGAATATAAAAATATCTTTTCATTCATTCTTAGATACTTTAGGATTTGGTTTAAGACTAAATTTACGTATATATTCACCAGTAAAATAATTAATAAGTAACTTATTATCCTTTAATTTATTCAAAGACCATGGAATTTTAATTTCATTAAGTTCTTTATTAGTAAATTCTCCATTTATAAAAATGTTTTTATGGATTAAATTTTCATATTCTTTATTACTCAATTCAACATCATAATATTTTCTAGATACAACTCCATTTTTTGTTTCTTTGATAGGTATAAAATTATTTACAAACTCTATTGTTGTTAATAATTTTGAATTATCAAGAATCTTTTTTAAATGCCATTCATCAAGTACTAATTTATAATCTGGGTTACTTCAAGATCATGAACCTATACTTCTAAAATCATTTTTCAACCATAATCTTTTTTGTTTGTTAATATTTGATTTATTTTTATCTAAATTGAATTTTTCAACTATCAAGCTTGGAATAGTTGCTTCTTTTTTATTGTCGGGATTTTTAACACTTGTTGATGCACATGATACACTAACAATAGGAACAAAAATACCTAAAGTTGTGATGAATTTTCTAATCACGATAATCTCCTTATATATCAAATACAAATTAATATATTTTATTTGTTAATTATTGTGTCTAACATTTTTTATATACGATAAACTTACACATAAAAAATATCTCCCTACTTATATTTTATTCTTTTGCCAAACAACTTATAAAAATTTTTAACCCTAGAAAATAGGGATAAAAGTATAAAAAATATAAAAAACTTTAGCTTTTTTAATGTAAAATAAAAAAGCAAACTTTTTAGTTAAAAAATGCTTGCTTTTTTATATAAAAACGCTTTAATTTTGCAATTTTTATAATATAATTATTTTGCAATTTTAAAAAACCACAAAGGAGGAACCATGGCTATTGTACCAAAGCGTAAAACTTCAAAACAACGTAAACACAAAAGACAATCACACAGTGCATTAGATACACCTAATCTTGTAAACTGTTCAAACTGTTCAAAAATGATTGAACAACATGTTACATGTAGATTTTGTGGTTTTTACAAAGGTAAAAAAGTTTTAGGATACGTTGCTTTAGACGACCGTATCAATAAATAATTATGATATAAAGTCCATTTGGACTTTTTTTATTTTTTTAGTACTTTATTTGTTCGTTTCTTAATTTTTGTCTATTTATAAAACGGAGGACAAACAATGGTACTTTACAGAATCGGAGAAATAGTTTATAAAAACAAAAATAACATTATATTAGAATCTTATTCAACAGGATACGCTATAAATATAGCCAATGAATCACGTTTTGAAGTTGGTCAAAAAATTAAATTATTTTTATTTGAGCACCAAAGCGAATATTCAACACAAACTTATGGCTTTAAAGAATTCAAAGAAAGATTATTATTTACTGACCTAATTGCAATTGATAAAATAGGACCTAGAATAGCAATGAATGCTCTTGATAAAGGTTGAGAAGTAATTGCTAGTTATATTGTAAATGAAGATGTTCAACAATTAAGTAAAATCAGTTTTATTAGTATAAAAACAGCTAAATTAATTTGCGTTGAACTAAAAGATAAATGAACTAAATTAACATCAAATATGCAAATTAGTAAAAAAGAAAACTTAAATTCATTCAAAGAATTATCATCAACACTTGAAACTTTAGGATTTAAAAAGAAACAAATTGATTTAGCTTTATCAAAAATAGAATTAAACAATGATATTGACACTATGATTGAACAAAGCATTAAAATAATTGCAGAGAGTCAAAGCAATGCTATTAGAGAATAGACCACAAAATTTTCATAATTTTATAGGTCAAAAGAAATTAGTTCTTACCTTACAAGCAATGATAAAAAGCTCAATTCATAGAAAGGTTGTTCTACCCCATATTTTACTTTATGGACCTCCTGGGATGGGTAAAACCACTTTAGCAACCATTATTGCTAATGAATCAAAACAACAAATACACTATGTTCAAGGTAGCAACATTGAAAAGAAAGCAGATATCATTAACATATTATCAGTAATTAATGAGAACGATATAGTGTTCATTGATGAAATACATAGTATTAATAAAAATATAGTGGAATTTTTATATAATGCTATGGAAGATTTTGTGTTTGATTTAATAATTGGTGTTGATGGTAATAGTAGAGCTATGAGAATGAAAATTAAACCTTTTACTTTAATAGGAGCAACCACTAAATTAAGTGAAATTACTCAACCCTTAAAAGATCGTTTTGGTTATATAGGTAGATTAAATAGTTATTCAACGGAAGATATTATTAAAATTTTGATTAATAGTGCTAAAGTTTTAAAAATACCAATAGAGAATGATTACTTTAATCTTATAGCTTCATATTCTCGAGCAACCCCTAGATTAGCAAATCATTTATTATCCAGAATTTATGACTTTGCAATTTCATTAAACGATTCAATAATTAATAACAAAATCATTCACAAGACTTTTAAGCTACTTGATTTATATGAATACGGCCTAAATAAAGATCATTTAGAATATTTAAATATCCTAAAAGGATTTAAACAAAAATGTGTCTCACTAGACACTATTTGTGGTTTAATTTCTCACACAAAAGAAACAATTACTAATGAAATTGAACCCATATTATTATATTTAGGATTAATTCAGAAAAATTCTAGAGGTAGAAAAATTAATCAAAATGGAATTGACTATTTATCAAGACAAAAATACAAATAAAAAGTTCACCCAAGTGAACTTTTTATTTGTATTTTAATTCTTCGTGTTTTTCAACTGTATATTCTTTACAGAATTCTGTTAATAAATTTATAGCTGCATCAATATCAACTAATGAACATAATCCAATAGGACTGTGAAGATATCTTTGAGGAAGTGAAATGGTAGTTACACTAGCTCCTCCAGGAGCAAATTGTAATTCCGCAGCATCAGTTCCTCCACCTTCAGCAACATATTTATAAGCTAAAATTTCTTTGCTTTTAGCAATGTTCATTAAATCTTTAATCAATTTAGGATCAGGTAATGTTCCACCGTCTTTAACTAAAATATTTACACCTTTTCCTAAAACTGGAGTTCCAGGTTTACATCCTGTAGTATCATGAGCAGCTCCTGTATCTAATGCGAAAGCAACATCTGGGTTAATTATACTTACAGAAGTTTTTGCACCTCTAGTTCCTACTTCTTCCTGCACAGTACCAACAAGGTATAAATCACTATCTAATTCTACATCAGCAAGATTATTAGCAATAAACTCTAAAGCAGTAACTCCTGCACGGTTATCCATTGCTTTACCACCAATAATATTGTTAGCAAATTCAATTGTTTCACCTGTTAAAAAGATTTTATCACCAATTTGAATACCTGCTTCTTCTACTTCTTTTTTAGTTAAAAATCCAAAATCAACAAATAAATCATTTGTTTTGATTGCTTCATTAATTTTTTCACGGTCTAAAATATGGATTGATGTATGTCCAAATACTCCATTAAATCTTTTTCCTTCAGATGTTTCTAAAATAGCTTTAGTTCCTATTACAACTGTAGGTCATAAACCACCAATTGGAGTAACTAATATATTTCCATTGTCTTTAATACTACGAACCATATATCCAACTTCATCCATGTGAGCTGCAATCATAATTTTAGGCGCATTAGCTTTTTTTGATTTTTTAAAGAAAACAATTGAACCTAACTTATCTCTTGAAACTTGATAGTTTGATGATATATTGTTTCTTAATTCTTTGGCAACTGGTTCTTCAAATCTTGAAATTGCTTCAATAGACATATATTTGCTTAATCTTTGAGCAAGTTTTTCATATTTTTTATCCATTTTATCTCCTTATATACTTAAATAAAAAAGTCCTGAAATTGGACTTTTATGATGCTTATTTGCATATGGTACCTCAGACAGGACTTGAACCTGCACGGATTTCTCCAGTGGATTTTGAGTCCACGGTGTCTACCATTCCACCACTGAGGCATATTAAAAATCTACTTAAAATAGATTTTTAATTTATTATTTAGATTATATTTAGTGCTTGTAAAATGATTACAGTGATTAAAATACCATAACCCATAGCTAATAAGAAAATACCTCAATAGTTAAATCTTCTTGCTGTTGCTTCTTCAAGTAAATCTTCTTCTTTTTCTTCTTCAGTTTCTTCTTTTGGTTCAACTTCAACTTCCTCTTCAACTATAACAGTTTCTTGAACAGGAACAACAACATTTGTAACTACTTCGTTATTTTGAACTGGTCAATCAAATACAAGGAATTTTGATGATTTTTTAGCTTCTTGAGCAAAAATAGCATATTTATACTCATTTAATTCTACAAATCCAACATGATATTCATCAAGCACAACATATGAAGCTAATTCACTAAATCTTAAGTTTTCACCACAACAATTTCTTACATATAAAGCTTTAGAAGGAATAGCTTCTAATTCAGGATTAACTACAACTAATTCAGAGATTTTTTCAATAGAATTATTTAATGAATTATGAACTAGTTTTAATAATTTTTTAAAGTCTGCATCTCCATTAAAATCTTTATCTAAAAATCTAATTTTTGATAAAGTAAATCTTAAACTAACTTTAATTTCTTCTAAATCTTGTGCATAAGTTTCTTGTTTTGTTTCTAATTGAGCAACTAATTTTTCTACTTTTTTAGCATATAATGCTAAACTTTTAATTTGTTCTTCTTCACTTAAATTGTTAATAAACTCATATTTTACTAATTTAATTTCTGGTTTTGATTTTTCTACAACTGTTTTAACTTCTTTAACAACTTCTGGTTTTGATTGTTTTTCTGAAGCTTGACGAGCTTGTAATAATTCTAATTTTCTTTGTAATAATTCTTTGTCAGCATCTGATTCGTTTAAAAGTGATAATAATCTTTCAATTTCTTCATCTTTAGCAGATTTTTTTCTTTCGATTTTTAAATCTTCATCAGCAGGGAAATATGTTTCATGATCTGCTAATACTTTAAAGTCAACAACTTCTTCTAAAGCTTTTTTAGCTTCGTTTAAGTTTCTTAACCCTTCTGTATGAATACATAATTCTTTTAATGTTTCTTTATAATCTAATCCACCATCAAATTTATCAACATTTAATTCGTACTCAAACTCACCTGTTGTAGGTTCTTTTTCAGAAATTAATAAACCACCTCAGATTTTTTTATCAGTTTGGAATCAAGTTGCACAATCATAACCTAAAGATAAAAATCAATTCATTGCATCTTTACGAGTTTTAAATAATGCTAAAGGTGCATTAACTTTAGGGTGTTTTAATGCTCATGGATAATTTTCATCTTTATTAGGTTTGTATAAACATTGTAAACGTTTCATTCGTTCTCCTTTAATTGGAAATTTTAAATTTAAATTTAAAAAATTAATTATACAATGCTAAAAATTTTATTTTTATAAAACTAGCTTTATATTATTTTATATATCAATTATAAAGTATTTTTATTATAATATTGTGATATTTGTATTTAAAAGTATTTATTTTTTATAAATTAAATATTTAATAAACAAAAGCTAAAGAAAATAATCTCATATACATATCCTTTAAATAAAAATTAATTTAATAACTTTTAAAATATATAATATATTTATGAATATTAAATATAAACCTAATGATGTTTTAAATGGTAGAGTTAAGACTATAGGATCAAAATACATTAAAGTAGAATTAAAAAATGGTGCTGTATTTTGTATTACAAAAAATGAAATTACAGATTTTCAAAAAACCAAAATTAATCAAATTATTAATGTTAATGATCATATTTCTTTTGTGGTAATTAATTTTAACCCTAAATACAATATGGGAAACGGAAGTTTTAAACGTAATCATCCTAATTATCGAAGAAATCCATTTAATTATGGTATAAAAGAAACTAAAAATGGTTTTAAAAATCTTTTTGAACATACCATTCACACCTTAAAAGAAAGTTAATAATGATATTACCTTTAAATATTAAATTAAATAAAAATTATTTATTTGATTCTAAGGAAGAAAAAAGATATTTTGCACATTTTAAGCAAGAAGTTAATAATAAACTATCTAAATTAGCTTTTAATGATGCAGAATTTATGAATTTTGAAGATATAGCTTATAACTTTAAATTAAATGGTATTCATCAAATAATTAATTTTTGCAACTTATTTTATGAACTTAAAATTCATACTTTAATTATTTTTTGTAGTGAAGAAATTAAGCAATCAATTCAAAGTTGTATTAATTTCTTGCTAATGAATCAAATTAATAATAAATCAGAGTTAAAAATTAAATTAATTTTTATTAACCAAAACACTTCTATCAATCGTTTTGTTGATGTTTTAAATTCATTTAATCATAAAATTGGTTTATTGTATCTAGATACATTATTAGATTTACAATCTAACAAAATGTATTATTATAATCAATGAATAATTAATTTTCTTAAGCAAGAAAAAATTTCTTATGAACAATTTTATATTGGAAAAGATAATAAATTAATTCATAAACTTTTTAATGAAAAACATATTTTGCTTGTATCTGAATACTTTAATCAAAATTACTCAATATTTTCAGAAGTTGTTTTGGTCATTTTAGCAACTCAAGGTATTAATATTAAAAAAATTATTGATGGTTATGTTGCTTATACTGGTAAAAACAACCGTTTAAAATATCTTTCATATGAATTAGCTAGTTTTTGATCAAAATATCAAATCAACAATAAAACATTTAATGTATTTGCTTCCTGCCATCATTTTTTAAATGATTTATCTTCGCTATTTGCTTTTTTATTAAATAAATCAAGTTTAAATGAACATTTAATTAATACTAGTATTAATTTACCAAGTGATATTAGTAGTTTAGGACAATATTTACTTGATGGAAATCATAATAAAATCATTACTTATTTAGATATTAAACGTAGTTATTTTGATTTTCAATTTAGTGATAATGTTTTAGATGATGATATGCTAGACCAATGAAACATTAGTACAATTAACCAATACTATAAATACACTCATGAAGTTTTTAATACACAATTAACATCATTTAATAAAGATATTAAATCAATTAGCATCACTTGTGAAACCAACAATGAAATTTACCTTGGAGCTTTAGTTAGTATTTTTTATTTTGCTAAGATATATTACTGTTTGTATAATAATTTACATCCTTTTAAATAAAAAAATCTCTTGTTTTTACAAGAGATTTTTCTATGCCTCAATATCAGCAACTGCTTTACCTGTTCTTTTTCATTCGTCTAATAATTTTTCTCATTCATCATAACTTTTACACATTAAGTATGCAATTTGATCTGCGTCTTTAGAATTATCAAAACAAGGAGAAATATTAGTTGAAGTATATTTTTTATATCACTCTTCAACCATTGCAATATCATCCACAACCTCAATAGTATTAACTTTAAAAGGATAAATTTTAAAATTACGTTGTCTAATATCAACTAATTCAGGATGTAGATAATCATTATCTTGTAAGAATAAAGCTACAATATTAAAATATTTATTTCCATTTAAATAAGCATAAAGTTGTGCTTGTTTTAAATAAGCAGGATCAACTCCTTCTTTATCTCATTTTTCACGTTTTTTCTCTCCTGCGGTTTTTACTTCCAGAATACAATCTTTTTCAGGTAATAAACCATCAGGTACTCCACCAATACTTTCATATGGTATTTTTCCTTTAAAATAATCAAAGCCATAATCCTTAGCTACAAAGTTTTCAATTATTAAAGGTTTAGTTTGTTGAGCTTTTGCTACTTCTAGGGCTTTTTCACGTAAAAAATCAAAAATTTTAGGTTCTAAAATAGTTCCTGCATTAACGTATTTAGGTTGTAAAATTGGTAATTTTAATCTTGCAATATGACAAAATGCTGCAAATTCAGATTTAAAAGGTTGATTGCTTAATAAAATGTCAGGAATAGTGCTACCACCAATTTTTTTATATTTTAAAAATTGGTTATCACTTTGAAGATCTTTTAATAATGGTTCTTTTAAAATAATTCTTTTATTAAGGATATCCACATCATAGTGAATCCCGTTAAAATATTTTCTTTTAGCCATTATTTTAAAAAGTTTGCTATTACAACATCTGCAATAACATCCACATTTTGAAAATTAGGAACTCATTCACGATTTATTAAAACATCTTGCGGAACAATATGATCAAAACATATATTAACAATTTTATCGAAACTAATTTCAGTTGAATTATCATCAACTCCAGGTACAAATTTTTCAGCATCCATAAATTTTTCAATTCTAATTGAAACAATTCTTACTATATCATTTGGTTTTACAACCTCCTTGATTCGATTAATGTTGCTTTTAAAGAAATCTAATTCATTAGGAAAACGTAAATCATCAATTAAAAATAAACTATTTTTATTTTGTTCTGAGCTTGATTTAGCTATTGAAATAATTTTGTCATATACTTTTGAACATCAAACATTATTATCAATTTTTCTACCCACTTCACCCATTGCAATTCATAATGGTCTAACTACTTCTTTATCTTTTTTATCTCAATTGATTTCATCTAAGATTGGTTCAGTAATTTGCTTAATAGGCTCTGCAAAAGATAAAATATTAACATTATTATCAAAATCTATTAAACTCTTTTCTTTAATTTTATTGCTTAATAATCCTTTTCCACTTCTTCTTTTTCCGTTAATCAGTATAACGATATGTTTATTCTGTTTCATATTATCTCCTTAACATTAATTATATGTAAGTTATATTATATTGGTGTTTTATTGTTTTACCAATTAATTAATAAAGTTTTTCATAAATTTATTTTATCAGTTCATTTTTTGTCCTTTTTATTAAAGAACTTATTTCATTATTAGGAGGTAAAAAATGATACTAAACAAAAAACTCTACTGAATCATTGGTATATCAACCGCTAGCCTTATAGCAATAACTATACCAATAGTAAAATTTGCAACCAAAGCAAAAGATAAACCAAAATTTGACCAACCAAGCACTGAACCTAAGAATAGGTTCAAAGCAAATATTATTAATATTAATAACGATATTAATCAAGCAAAAAATAACAATAAATCATTTAAAGATGGTTGAGATATCAAAAGCACCAAAATATTAGGTGAAATTAAAAATCTTAATAGTAATTTAGATGTCTATAATAGCTCCATTGATAAAATTAAATCAATTCGTACTTACTTAGAAAATCATAGCATTAATATCTTTAAGCTTTATGAATCATTAAAAGAAGAACATCAAGATATTAATGATTTAATTTTCAAATATAAAAACAATGAATTAGATAATAATAGTTTACAAAGCATCATTACTACAAAAACAACTAATTTAGCTACACAAATTGTTTCATTATTAGAATTTCTTATTTCAAAAATTGATACCAATTTAAATTTCTTAAAACAATATGAAAATATTAAAAATATACCTGAAGAAATAATTAAGAATTTTATGGATTTTAATGTTAGAAATAAAAACTGATTGCTTGAAAGTAAAAAGAAATTAGAAAGTGAAGAAATTAATTTAAATAATATTTTAATTATTCATGAGTATATAGAATCATTGTTTAATAACTTATTTATCAATATTAGTTCTTTAGATAATGAAATCGAATTACTTGTTAAAAAAATAACTCATAATCATCAACTACTTATTGACAACAATGAAATTAGCAATATAAATAAATCTAACTTAGAATTAATTAATAGTAATATTGAAGTTAATAATGAATTAAATAATGTAGCAATTAAAGAAATTGAATCAAATATTACTTATTTTAATGAAGCTATTATTCAAAATAAAAGCTATGAAGAACAAAAAAGAATTTACCAAATTCTAGTTTTTATTTATAGTCAAAAGAATTTAACAACTATTGACACTTTTTTAAATCACTTAATTAATTTGAATAAGATTAATAGTGAAATCTCAACTACAGAAATTACAGAAAATTTAAATAAAATTAAAGAAAACATTAATCTTAAAGATGTATTAAATTATGATAATGCTATTGATGATAAGACTTTAAAAAACACATTATCAGATAATTTAAAAATCATAAATTTAATAACTAATTTCTTAAACAATTTAAACATTAAAATTAATGAAATAAACAATGAAGCCATTGAGCAAATTAATAATATAAACAAAGAAATTAATATAGCTTTTAACGAAGTCTTATTAGTCCAATATAAATCTATAGAAATTAGTTCAAAAATAAAATCATTAAAATATATTAATAAAGTTAAAAAAATCAATTTAGACAAATATAAAATCTTATTAAAAGACGCTTTAATTAAAAACGATACAGAAAAAATTACTCAATATAATGAGCAAATAACTCTCCTTGAAGACATTTTAAAAAATAATAATAATGAAATAGAAACATTAAATAATGCATTAATTGAATATGCTGATGAATCAAAAATTAAATCACAAGATTATGCTAATTTACTTGGTAATAAATCTGATTTAATATTAAAACTAAAACACAATTTTTCATTCTTGGGGTTTTTAGCTAATAATTTAAATAGTACTAATTTATTAATCAAAAATCAAGCTAAATTATTAAATAATTTAAAAAACCAAGATATTTATGATAATGATGAGTTAAATAAATTAATTGCTAAATTCAATGCTACTATATTAGACAAAGAAAATCAAATTGATTATTTAACATCAATTAATAAATTAATCAAAGAACAAAACGATAAGAATCTAAAAAACCTTTCAATAATTAATGAGAAATTTAATAATTTAACCGATAACACCAAAATCAATGATGATTTAGTTGAAAATTTAAACAATGAATTAGCCACTACAAAAACTAAATTAAATAATGCTAATAGCTTAATCACTTCATTAAGAGAACAAATTAAAAATAAACAAAAAGAATTAATAAATTTAACTAATACCAACAACGAAAGTAGTGATGTAATAAGCAATATTAGACGTGAAATTTTTGAAAAAGATAAAGAAAAATCAAACTTAGAATCCTTAATCACCGAAAAAGAAAGCGAAATAAATAATTTAAATACAGAAATAGAACGGTTTAAAAATGAGTTAATAACTTTAAATGAAACTAATACTAATTCAATTAATACATTAAGAAATAGTGTTACTGAAAAAGAAAACGAAATAAATAATTTAAACTCATCACTAAACGAAAAAGACCTTAAAATTAACGATTTGAACAGCAGCATCATAAGTAAAGATGAAATCATTAAAGAAAAAAATAATTCTTTAAAAGAATTAAATGATACTATCGATCAATATTCAAGAGAAATAAATAATTATAGAAATCAAATGGGTGAGCTTTCTGATGAAATTAGCAAATTACAAAATGCTATTATTTTAAATAATACAGAAATTAGCTCAAATAAAGAAATAATTAGAAATTTAAACGCTCAGATTGAAGCACTGAATAGTGAATTAACTACTGTTAAACAAATAAAATCAACACAAGAAATTAAAATAGCAGAATATGAAAAAGAAATAGAAAATTTAAAAAAAATAAAAACAGAAAACGAATTCACAATAGGTTTTTTAGAAGTTGAAAAACAAATGCTAACAGATGCGATTACTAGAAATGAAAAAACAATAGATGATCAAAGATTAACAATAGCTAACCTCAAAAAAGAAAATAACGATCTAACAAACAAGGTAAATGAACTTGAAAGATATTATATGAGCGAAATTAGAAATACTAGAAGAGATAACGATTCTAATATATTAATATTAACTGACGAAAATCAAAAATTAAAAATTAAAATCGCTGAACTTAATGAAATCATAGACACATTGAACAAGAACAATAATAACTTAGATAGCTCTTTAATTGCTGCAGGTAATAAAAATAATCAATTACAAATAGAAATACAAAGACTAAATAACGAGATAAATAATATAAATAACAAATATAGAGAACTAGAAAATAATCTTGCAGATAATATTGCTAAGAATAATGAAAAAGATATCGCACACCAAAACGAAATAAAAAGAATATTAAACGAAAAAGCTACATTAAATACTGAATTATTAGAATTTAAAACAATGAAACTTTCATATAAAGAATTAGTTGTAAAAGCAAATAACATAATACAAAAAGCTATAGGAATACTAGAAACAATGAAAAAGACCAAAATAAGTGTTAGATATTCAACAATAAATGAACCAGCTAAATATAAATGAGATATTGCGCCTCATGGTTATGGTTCAGTAGAAAAATTAGTTTCTCCTGCTAGATCATACACCACTACTCACTATGGACTAGACAAAGGGAATGAAGAAGAAATTATAACAGAAGTAAAAGCATTATTAAAAACGTTTGTTATACCAACCAATATTGCTGAAGATATTAAACGAATTGATGAAGAAGAAGCTGAGGAAGAAGAGGAAGAGGAAGAAGAATACGAAGAAAGAGATCCAAGATTAGACGAAATTTGATGAAGAGAAATATAAAAAATAAAACTAGGAGTAATCCTAGTTTTTACTTTGAAAATTAAAATCATAAAATTCTATTGATGCCTTTAATGATTTTCTTAAATTCAAATCACTTGGAACACCCACAGACTTAAAAATAATAAATTCAAAATCCAATACTTTTTTTTGAAAATATAAATATTCAAAATATTGTTTTTGATTTATTTTATTTCAGCAAATTAATTTATTATATTTTTTTAAAATCATTAAATCCAATCAAACACGCATAACATAGCCGTTTAAATATTTAAAAGGTAGTAATAAATTATATTCAATATATTTTTCAATCATCCCACTTATATTATTTATTTGAAATTGATCAAAAGCTTGTATGAACGAACTTATGTTTTTTGTTAAACAAAAATCAATTTTAGGGTTTTTGATTTCTACATTTCTATAAATGTTATTAGTAATATAACTTGTATCATTAATGATCAAGAAAAATATTTTTTTTAAATTTGTAAAATCAAATTTAAATTCGCTAATAAATTTTTCATCTTGATATATCTTAATTGTATTCTCAATAATTTGCTCTTGATCAATATTTAGTTTGTTCATATTTAAAATTATATATTAAATAAAAAATAAAAACAAGCTTACGCTTGTTTTCGGTCAATTTCTTGAAATGGTACGTCCTAGAGGATTCGAACCTCTGACCCAATGGTTAAAAGCCATTTGCTCTACCTGCTGAGCTAAGGACGCACATTATGGTGCCCAGAACTGGACTTGAACCAGCACGGTATTGCTACCGAGGGATTTTAAGTCCCTTGCGTCTACCATTCCGCCACCTGGGCATTTATAACTTGCTCTACTATTATATAGTATTTAATTTAAATTCAAAATATTTTTTTAATTTTTTTATTTTGTTTAAATTAGTTATTACTATCACTTAAGTAGTAAATATATTTTATAATAAATTTCAAAAATACCAAGAACTTTTTTTATTTTTTTATAACTAATTTTTAGCGTTTGACAATTATATTAATATTTAAATAAACACAATCAATATAATAAAGGATATAACAAAATAAAATAAATTTGATATCATTTTACTATGAAAAATTTAATAAAAGTAAAAATTGAAATTCCTAGAGATTCAAAAATTAAATACGAATACAACAGAAAAACAAAAGAAATTGAAGTTGATCGTATTTTAAGAGGGGATTTTGTATATCCGGCTAATTACGGATTCATTCCTGAAGCTCTTGATTGAGATGGGGATGAATTAGATGTTTTAGTTTATTCACAAGAAAAATTTGCTCCTGGTGTAGTGTTAAACGCTAAAATTATTGGAGCAATGAAAATGATTGATGATGGAGAAACCGATACTAAATTGATTGCTGTTCATGCTGATGATTATAGATTAGACCACATCAATAGTTTAAGTGATTTACCTGAGCCATTTTTAAAAAGCGTAGATACATTTTTCAGTACATATAAAAATTGAAAACGTGTAGGTATTACTGAAGTTAATGGTTTTGAAGATCACGAATGAGCAATGGAAGAATACAAAGAATGTGTTGAATTAATGGAAAAATATGGTTCAATGGACAAAAAAGAATTCATTGCTTTAATGATGGAAAAACATCCTGAAAAATATACAAAATAAATTATTCTCATTATAAAAGTTAGTTTTTCAACTAACTTTTATTTTTGTTTTAAAAAAAGATAAATAAAAAAATAGCCTAAGCTATTTTGATGGAATACATTTGTATAAATGGTGCGAACAAATGGACTTGAACCATCGACCTCACGATTATCAGTCGTGTGCTCTAACCAACTGAGCTATGCTCGCATATATGTATGTCTATTATACACCATTTTGTAAAATAGACAAACAAAATTATTAAATAAATTAACGTTTTGAGAATTGTCTTGCACGACGTGCTGCTCTAAGACCTGGTTTTTTACGTTCTTTAGCACGAGCATCTCTTGTAAGCATACCAGCAGCTTTTAAAACTGCACGGTAATCTAATGAAGCTTCTAATAAAGCACGAGCAATACCTAATCTAATTGCTCCAGCTTGACCACTTAAACCACCACCTTTAACATTAACAGAAACATCGAATTGTCCTGTTGTTTCTGTTAAAACAAAAGGTTGATTAGCATCTTTTAAATAAATATCTGAAGTTAAATATTCACGTGCTGGACGTCCGTTAATTACAAAATTACCTTGTCCTTGTGTTAATCTAACACGAGCTACTGAAGATTTTCTTCTTCCTAATCCACGGTATTCTAAATTTTTACTCATAATTATTTAACCTCTAATCTTTCTGGGTTTTGTGCTTCATGTTTATGATTTGCTCCTGCATAAACAAATAAGTTACGACGTTGTTTGTTTCCTAATTTTGTATGAGGAATCATTCCACTAACAGCTTTTTCAATTAAAGCAGTTGGTCTTTTAACTCTTAATTTTGCAGCTGTAATGCTTTTTAAACCACCTGGGTATCCTGAGTGTGAGTAATATACTTTATTTTGTTCTTTATTAGCTGTTAAAACAACTTTTTCAGCATTAATAATAATTACATTATCTCCCATATCAGCATGTGGTGTGAAAGTTGGTTTATTTTTTCCTCTTAATACAGATGCAACAAATGCAGCTAAACGTCCTAAAACTTGTCCTTCAGCATCGATAACATATCATTTTTTATCAGCTTGCTGAGTGTTAACTATTGTAGTTTGTCTCATTTTTCCTCCTACGTTAATTTAAATGTATTAAAAATTTATAAGGTGTTTATAAATTGCTTTATTATTATAACACACATTTTAAAAAAGCATATTTCTTTTTTTAAGTAAAAAAATATAAAAAAATAGTCATTTAATATAGCAAAATGAAATAAAAAAACACCTATTAAATAACAGATGTTTTCTTAGTTTTTTTTCTTATTACAAACCCAGCACCAAAAACTACTAATGCTAAAGTTGCGAAGAATACTCCTACTATATATCAAGTAGCGTCAGGACTTGAAACTTTATTTTCTTTTGTAAATACGTTTAATGCAGATACTATTACTTTTGAAGTATTTTCTAATTTAACGTTATAAACTTCATTTAATTTATTTTGCTCATAAATTGGTAAGTTTTTAATTTTTAAAAGTTTAAAATAATTAATATTTTGTAATAAACCAACAACATTAAGGTTTTCTTTAATTTCTGGAGCTAATACATAACCTTTAGCTACTTCGTCAAATATTTTTTTGTTTCCATAGGTTATTGAATCTAATAATTTAACTAAAAGTTGTAAATTAATATATGCATATGAATATTTCTCATATGAATTAAACACAGCTTGATTTAATGCTGGATTACTTACACTAAATGAATCATCATATGTTAAATATTGTCCAAATTCATTATTTATTCTCACAAGTAATTCTTCTTTAGCGTTTTCTAAAACGTGATAAAAGTTTTTATCTTTTACATCCATATTTGATAGTTTGCTAACAACTTCATTGTAATGGTATGTATAAATTTTAAATAACATTGCTTTTTTATATTCTTTAGTATCTACTCCATTACTTTGTAAAAAACCTATATATGAATATAGTTGTGCACGATTGCTTTTTAATGCTTCTTGAGTATTAGTTTCTGAATATAAAGTAGTGAATTCATTAATTGTTTTTTCTACGCTTGTTGCTGTATTATTAAAATTATCTTGAATTTTATTTGCGTTTGCATTATTTGTTGAATTTGTTGCAGCAGAAATTGTACTCATTGATCCAAGTGCAATTACTGGTGCTCCTAAGGTAAAGAATCATTTAAGTTTATTTTTGTTCATAGCCATCCTTTGAGAAATAAAATAATATTATTTGCTATTGTAATTATATAATAATTTTATAATATAAACTTTTATTTATAATAGATTACTTTAATTTATTCAAATATTGTTTTAATTCATTACATTTTTCAACTAATTTATCTGTGATTTTACTCTCTCACATAGTATGAGCAGCTGTATCTACAAATTCCAATGTACAATTATTTAAATGTTTACTAAGTAAATAAGCACCAATTGGTCTTGTATCAATATCTTGTCTACCGTGAACTATAAATGTTTTAATATCTTTGATCTTGTTAATATTTTCTAAAATATAATTGTCAGATTTTAAAAACGCTTTATTAACAAAATAATAACACTCTAACAAAGCAATTGCTTTAACTTTATTAATGCTTCTTGGAGTATTTTTTATTTCTTTATGTGGTTTAACACTAATTAAACAATGTTCTCAATTAGCAAATAACCTTAAACCTTCAGCAACTTTAGCTTCATTGGTTTCATTAATAAACAAATCATAATATCTTTCTAAGATATTATTACCTTTATAATTAGCTACATAGTTTTGATATTTTTCAAAAACATCAGGATAAAAATCACTTGCACCTTTGTGATATAAATAATCTATATCCTCTTCTCTAGAAAGAAAAACTCCTCTTAGTATCATTGAGCTAACATTTTTTGGATATTTAATCGCATATAATAAAGCTACAGTGGTTCCCCAAGATCCACCAAATAAAGCTACTTGATCTAAGTTTAAATGTAATCTCAATTTTTCTACATCTTCAACAATATCATTAGTTGTATTATTTACTAATGAAGCAAAAGGTTTGCTTTTACCACAACCACGTTGATCAAATAAAATAATCTTATAAAAATTTGGATCAAAAAATCTTCGACATTTATCATTTACATTTCCTCCAGGTCCTCCATGGAGAAAAATTATAGGATAACCATTAGGGTTTCCTGAAACTTCATAATAAAGTGAATGAATCTCATCGACATTTAAAAAACCTTTTAAATAAGGTTTAAAAGGTTTATATAATTTATTATTTTTCATTTGGTCTTGAAAATACATAATGTCCAGTTTCAGTAACTAAAACATCATCTTCAATTCTTGCTCCGCCTAGACCTTCAATGTAAATTCCAGGTTCTACTGTAATTATCATTCCAGGTTCTAATACTCATTCAGCTACTGAAGAAACATTAGGTAATTCATGCACATCAATTCCAAGTCCATGACCTGTTGAATGTACAAAATATTCTCCATAACCTTTTGAAGCTATATAATCACGACAGATTTTATCAATCTCACTACTTTTAATTCCTGGTCTTACTGCTTTTCTACCTTCATAAGCAGCTTCTTTAACAATATTAAGAATTTCTAACATTTTAGGATCTTTAGCTTTATCTTCTCCGCCTAAAATACTAGTTCTGGTAATATCAGCAGTATATCCTTGATATAAAGCACCAAAATCCACTTTTAATAATTGGCCTTCTTCAAGTTTTTTATCTGTTGGATGATGATGTGGTTCAGCACTTGAAGCTCCTGTAGCTATAATTTCATCAAATCCTTCTTTATCTGCGCCATTAGTTTTTAATAAATAGTTTAATAAAGCTGCAGCTTCTTTTTCAGTCATTCCTGGTTGAACTTTTTGCATAAATTCATCATATGCTTTAAGTGAAATATCAATAACTTCTTGCATTTTTTGAATTTCTTCTTTTGATTTAACAATTCTTAATTCTTGAGCATTTACTCAATGAACCTCTTTAGGATTAACCATTGACATAATTCTATTTTCAACTGATTTAGTTAAATAATTTTTTTCTAAAGCGATTTTTTGATAATTTCTATTTTTAAATCACTCACTCATTGAATTACCTTTAATTAAAACAATATCAACATTTTTAGCGTGCTTTCTAGCATATTCAATATATCTACCATCTACAAATAAGGTTGCTTTATTTTTTTCAATAGCAATAAATCCATCAGTAGTTTGCACATTAGCATATCATAATCTTGTTTGAGGAGCTTCTGAGATTAAAACTTCTACTCCTAATTGATCAAACATTTGATCTAATTTTCTACGATCCATATTTCTCCTTTTTAATTTTGTGTAATTAAATTATATAACTAAAAAAGTAGCATAACGCTACTTTTCTTATACTGATAATTCTTTTAATTTTGCTACAAATTTATCAAAATCAACTTGTTGCTTAATATCAGAATTAATTTGTTTATAAATAACTTTGTTTTCTGGGTCTAGAACAAACATTGCTCTGCCTAATAATTTTCACTCATGCAACAATAAACCTAATTGTTTAGCCATAACTCTATCTTTATGATCTGAATACATTGTAATATTACCTGTTGGATGGTTTGTTACATATTCATTAAGAGCAAAAGGAAGATCTTGTGAAAAACTATAGTAATTAAACATTGGAAATTCTTTAGAAATTTCTGAAAGTCTTAAAATTTGTAAATCACAAACATTAGTATTAATTGATGGGAATGTTGCAATTACAGTGTATTTTCCATTACTTAAAATTTCTGTTTGTTCAATTTCTCCAGCTTTAGTTCCTGAAAGTTCTAAAGTTGTTCCTAATTCAACTTCTTGACCTTCAAAGTGTAATTCTTTGTCAGCAGCGTTAACTTTTCTCATATTGTACCTCTTTGATTTTTTTATTGTAATTACAATAAAATTTTATCAAAAAGTACAAAAAAAGGACAAAAATGTCCTTTAATTATTATTTTTTTTCTTTATGTGAAGTGTGAGCATTACATTTTGAACAGTGTTTTTTAAGTTCTACTTTTTCAGGGTGTGTTTTTTTGTTCTTTTTAGAAATGTAATTTTCCATTTTACACTCTGTACATACTAGTGTGTATCCATCTCTTGGCATATATAAGCTCCTTCTTTAATATATTGTTAACAATTCTTGTATATTATAAACTAAAAAATATTAATCATAAAATTTTTTAGTTTAAGCAAAATCGTTATTTTAGTTTTTTTTATTCAATAACATTGCGATTTCTTCTTTATATGGAGATTTATTTCCAATAAAAGGTGTTTCAAGAATAATAGGTACATTATCAAAATCAGGGTCAAATACAAACTTTTGCAAAGTTTCAAATCCAATAAATCCTCGACCTATATTTTCATGACGATCTTTGTGTGAATTAAGTTCATTTTTTGAATCATTTAAATGAATTACCTTAACATTTTTTAGTAAATCATATTTAATTAAAGTGTTTTTGAATTCTTGATAATTTTTAAGGTTATACCCAGCATCTCATAAATGGCAAGTGTCTAAGCAAATTTGAACTCTATCAGATTTTACTCAATCTAAAACATATTTAATTTGTTCTAAATTACGACAAATTTCAGTTCCTTTTCCTGCCATTGTTTCTAAGCAAATTACTACATCTTCAGTTTCACTGATGATGTATTTTAAGCTATCAACTAATGTATCTAATGCTTCTTGAGCACTATAAGTAGTAAATGCTCCTGGATGAAGAACTAAATATTTATTCCCAATATAATTCATTCTTTGAATTTCTTTAATTAGAAAATCACAAGAATAATTTGCCTTAGTTGGATTTGCAGGATTAATAACATATGGTGCATGGACCACAATATCTTCTTTTGGAATTAAGTGCATATATTCCATTTCATAATCTAGTAATCTATAATTACTTACATCAGTTCTTAAAGTTGTTTGTGGAGCTCCTAGATATATCATCATAGTATTTGCTCCATTTTCAATAGCTTCTTTAGCAGCTCCAAAAAGATAGTTACTATCTTTTTTAAAAGAGTTAAAACTTCCTAATTTAATCATTTTGTTCCTTAATTGTTTTTATTGTCTTTTTTGTTTGATAAAAATTCTTTTACTTTTTTAGTTTCTTTAACTAAAAAAGTTTCATCTTTTGTTTCGTTTGTTTGTTTTTGTTCATTATTTTTTACTTTTGATTGCATTTCACCTAAGAAAGCACTAGCAACAATCCCACTAGGGATAGCAATTACGGCAATACCTAATAAAGCAATAAAGCTTACAATAACTTTACTAATAGGAGCATGAGGTACATAATCACCATATCCAATAGTGGTTAAAGTTATAGTGGTAAAGTAAAATGAATCACCAAAATTTTTAACATAACCATTGCTTAATGCTTGATATTCTGGATTTGATGCATAATCAACTACTGAAGGGTTATTTTTAATTCATTGATCTTGAATTTGTTTTAAATAAGCTTGTTCATTATTTCAAATTAATAATGAAAAAATTAAAATTAACACCAAAATTAAAATTAAAACTGAAGTAAGAATTTTTTTCTGTTTTCCATAAACATTACTTATTGCCTTAAAAGGTGAAAATAATGTTAATACTAAAAATAACCTAACAACTCTAAACATATTTAATGATTGTAAGGTCACTAATACATCTGAAAATGATTTATTGTTAATATGACCAAATGAATTAATAATATGTGCTGAAGCTAAAATGCAAAATAATATAACAAAACCATAAAAACTAAAGATAAATTTAATAGCAGCTTTTATGTTTGACATTTCTTCATTTTTCATATGGTATTTATAAGTGAATAAATGCAATCCATAATCAATAATAAAAATAAAGAATGTTAAAGTTTGTGAAACTTTAATTATTGCATCTAAATAAGGTTTTATTTCTTTTGAAGGTGTAAAAAGTGAAAAGAAAGAAATAAAACATGCAAATGAAATAATTAATGCATAAATTGTTCTAAATAATTTTATTTGTAAACAACGTTTTTTGTCTTTAAAATCAATAACATTGGATGATCAAGTAATAATGCTTAAAGCATTCATAAAATCTTTTTTCTTTTGAAGGAATTTAGTATTCTTAGTCATATTGTTATTATATAAAATAATGTAATTAAATTAAAAAAGTTGCTTAATTGCAACTTTATAAAATATCTAATTTAATAATTTTTCCTTGATTTTTTCCTTCAGCATTATGAATAATTAACATTTTTTCAATTTCTAGACCAATTTTTGCATAGTCTATAAAAATCTTAATTTTGTAATTATTGATTGAATCATAAATTGAAGAATAACCAATATCAGATAACCTTAAACCTCTTGTACCTATAACTGCTAAAGAAATGTATGCTTCATGTGAAGAACAAACAATGTTAGAGAAACCAAATTTTCTTGTATATTTATCAAATTCAATAATGTCTTTTTGTTTCTTTTTAGCTGGAATAGTATATTCTTCATAAATTACTCCAAGCTCATTACATGCTTGAACAAATCCTCTTCAACGATCTTGAATTTGCACTGGACTTAGTTTTAAATCTGATAAGAATAACATTTTGTCATTATCTTTCATTAAACTATGAAATTTCTTAGTCATTAAATAAAACGCTGTTGATTCATCAGGTTTAATTCAGTTTACTCCATTAACTTGATGTCCATATACAACTATTGAAACATCTTCAATTGTTTTAAGAAAATCAAAAAGTTCTTTATCATATTGTGGAATAAATATTACTATTGAAGTTGGTCTTCATGATAGTATGTATCTTACAGTATTAATATATTCTTGAGTTGATACACCTGTGTAGGTTGTATTTACTCTGCGATTGCTTTTTTTGCTTGCTGCAATAATTCCGTTAACAATATGAGTGTAAGCACTATCACCTCAAACAGGCATAATAACAAAGATTGAATTATCTTTACCTCTAATTAATCTTGCTCCATGATTTGGGAAATATTGATATCTTTTTACAACTTCTTCTATTTTTTCTCTTGTTTTCTTAGAAACATAACCCTTATTGTAATATCTACTAATTGTAGAAATAGAAACATTAGCTAGTTCTGATATGTCTTTATATGAAATTTGTTTTTTCATATAATGATTATATACAAATATGGAAACATTTTTCACAAATTTATATGAAAAATAAAAAACTCCCTAAGGAGTTTGAATCATTATGTGAAAGGCGGGATATATCGCAAGCAGTGATACCTTATAGATATCTCATTCTTGTTTATTCAACAAGCATTGATAATATTTTAACACATATTTCTTAAATGTCCAAGCATTTTTTTGAAAATTTGAGCAAAATTTTTGAAAAATATGATTATTAACTTAATGAGTTTAATTTATTCAAATAATAAAAAGGTTTATAAATCCATTCGATTTTATATCTAGTAAAATTGAATTATTAAATGTTATCCAAGGAGGATTAAATGAATAAAGAAAAAGAATTGTTAAAAGAATACTTGGAAAAAGTTGATAACATCGTTCCAAGCGATTTCAATGACGATCAAAAAGAATTAGCTAAATTAATGTTAGAGTTGATTTGTGAAAAAGAACCTAAACAACTTCAAAACGCATATCAATTTATAGTTAATCGTATTAAATTGGGTTTTAGGTTTGATTCAGCTCCCGACATTCCTGAAAAAGATAAAATTATCGTTTTAGAAAAAGATGACAAACGAAGTTTTACATTGAACGAAAACAAAGGTAGAAACCAATTGATTATTGGTGAAAACTATGACGCTCTAAAAGCCCTTATTTTAATAGAAGGAGAGAGAGAGAGAGAGAGAGAGAGAGAGAGAGAGAGCAAGCTAACGCTTGCTACGATATAATTTATATCGATCCTCCTTATAATACAGAACAATCCGCAGAAGAAGGTAATAATCAAAACAGCGATGATAAAGGTAAATTTACTTATAACGATAAATTTTCTCGCACAGGATGATTAAATATGATGAATGAGAGATTATTACTTGCAAAAGAATTATTAAGAGATGATGGTCTCATATTAGTATCCATAGACGACAACGAACAAGCGTACTTAAAGGTTCTTATGGATGAGATATTCGGTGAAAATAACTTTGTTAGTAATATTTCTTGAATTAAAAAACGTGGACCAGGAAGCAATACAAGTCAGGTACAAAAAATTGTGAAAAATTGTGAATATATACTTATTTATTCAAAAGATATTTATAAAGTTAAATTTAATTATAAAGTACACAATAAAGAAAAATTGAAAAAACTTGGTTACATAAATAAAGATGAATATTTTGATGAAAGAGGTTATTATAAAATAACTGATCTTTATCACCCAGCTTCTTCAGGTGCTTTTAAATATTCTGAATCTTTAGACTATCAGATTAAAGCACCTGATGGCACAGAGTTTATGCTGCACAAAAATTTAAACAAACCAAAAAGTGGTTGCTATACCTGATCTAAAGATAGCTTCGACATTGGTAATTCATTAGGCTTTATTTTAATTAAGAAAAATAGTAAAGGATTTTGACAAGCATATAGAAAACAATATCAATTTGTTAAATTTGACCCTAAATCTAAAACAATTGTAAATAAAGCTGCTGGTCAGGAATATGAAAATTACATTGATGAAAACATATACACATCTGAAGGGGGCGAAGATATCAAAAAGATCCTTATGGATAAAAATCAATTCACTTTTCCTAAACCAACATCACTTATTAAATATTTACTAAGTATAAGATCAACAAAAGATAGTAGAATTTTAGATTTCTTTGCAGGAAGCGGTACAACTGGTCATGCTGTTGAAGAATTAAATAATGAAGATTGTGGCAAAAGAACTTATACCTTGGTAACGAATAATGAAAATAATATAGGCGACAAGACAACTTATGAAAGATTATGAGTGAGTAAAATTGGAGTCACTTGAGATTGCTTTAAATAGCAATTACTTCCTATTTTTATTATAATTAATCATCGCTTAAAATGAAGCGATTTTTATATTTTGTTTTTATCATATAAATATGGAAACATATACATAAATTATACTTAAAAATAAGTAATTTTAAAGCAAAAATTCATAATTGATAAAGAAAAATAACACACTATATCAAAAAGTGCGTAAAACCTTATAATGATAATCATTATTTAAATAAATGTTGATTAACGCTAAATTACTTTATAGTAATATAACTTATCAACATATATATTTACCTACATCTTTAGGTCCTAACAACATAATCTTTTTAACAATAGAGACTATGTTATATCTAGAACTTCGTTTATGAATTAAACTTTTCAGCGAATTATTAACAAAACTTTCAGATGAAGATTTAACATCTACTTCAGCTACAACAAGATTAAAAATACCATTTCAGTTGTTCTTAACATAATTTAAAAACTTCTTAACTTTATTTGTTAATTTAGTTTCAAGTTTCTTAATCACATCATTTTTAATAAAATCTAAAACTTGTTTGAAGCCATTAATATTGTTATTATTGATAGATTGTTTAATATTTTGATAAAGATTAGTTTGATTATAAAAATACTCTTTTTCATAGAAAATGCTATTTTCTTTATTCTTTTTCTTTGTTGCTCCAAAAGTTTCAAAAGCAAGCTTCATAAAATGAAACTTGTCTAAAACAGGAATATAACCTTTTGAATTAGCTAATTTTTGAATCCATTTAGCTCCATCACCTTTTACTACAACTTTTAAACCTTTGTTATAAAGTGTATCTTTTATATGGTTGATTTTATTAACTAAAAAATTAATTGAAACTTTGCTAGGTGTATTAGAATCTTCTAAGAAAAATAACTCATTTTTATATTTTACTCGCTTAGTACTTGGATCTTTTTCTAAGTAAAATCTAAGCATCCTATTACGTTTAGAAACACTAGCACGATTTAATTGTGTTTCAAAGAAAGCATCATCAATTTCAACATAAAGATACTTATGCTTAGATAAAACATTATTAGAATAATCACAAAGATTGTTAATAAAGTTTCATTGTTTATCATTATTAAATTGAATTTCAGGATTTGACTTAGTTTCATTATTAACTCAAGCATATATCAATTGCTTAGAAGGGTAATTTTTAGAAGTTAAATTAGTAATCTTATTCCCTGAAAGATAGTTCTTAATAGCTATATCTTTTAATTCTAAAGAGAATTTAGAAGTTTTTAGTTCTTTTAAATATTCGTGATGATAATAAGTAAAAGTTCTATATTTACCTAACTCTTTATCATAAACTTTATATCTAGTAAGATTAAAATATTTCACTCCTTTTTCAGTTATGAACTTTCTTTTTACTCTTCTAAAGACCTTTCATTCAGGATGTTCTATTAACCTGGTTATAGTTCTAAACCTTTCTTCTAACTCATCAAAATAATAAACAATAATATCAGCTTGATATAGCATAATCTTCCCTATCTCATATATGGTGTCTTATTAAGACACTTTTTTTTATTCCATTAACAATTAGAAAAGAATGTTAATTCTCTATATAACAAAAGAAAACTAAGCTATATAAAACTTAGAACATTTCCTAAAACACGTTATCATAAAATGCTACTACATAGCTCATTTTATTCCCATTCAAAGTAATACTTTGTATTACTTTATTAAGGGCTAAAATTTGGGACTATTTAAAATATTTGCAAAGTTATCCTACAAAACTTAATAAAAATCAAATATTTTAACCATTTTTAAATGTTTTTACCTGCATTTACTTTGTATCGTGCTTTATGACCTGAAAAACAATTAAAAATAGTAGCATTTTCAAAGAACAAGCTCTTTTCCTTTTTTATTAAAAGTATTTTTTAACATCAATATTATAACGCTATTTTTTGTGAAACCATTTCCATTTTTTAAAATTATGCATATAATATTAATGTATGAAAACAATTCCACATATAACAAAGGAGTAAATCATTGTTTTCATAACTTTAAAAACAATAAAACAAATAACTTTTTTAGAACAATAATATTGCTAAAAAAAATATTTAGAAAGGAATAAAAAAATGATTACATCACTAACTAATCAATTTGCTGATGGTAATGCTGGTAATATCTCAGGACAACTAGGTGATACTTTAACTAATGCTGCTAAGTCAATAGTTAGTTCAATAGTGTCTCCAATTTCAACAATTGGTTTAATTCTTCTTTCATTAGCATTAGTTTTTTTAATAGGAAAAATTGTTGTTTTATGAACTAAGAGAAAAGATGGTAATGCAGAAGAAATTAAAAAATCATTAAAGTGAAATTTAGTAGGTATTTTAGTATGTATTGTTCTAATTACCACTTTTGCATTAATAGTTTCTACAGTATTGAAGTTCTAGCAACAATATAAAATATGGTACAAAGTCTTGTAAATGGTTTAATTTATGGTGTTAATTCAATAGGTTTTTTCTTATTTTTAAAATTACCTTTTTTAATACTAAGTATAGTATTTGCATTCTTTAATTTTATTGTTTATAACTTATTTAACTTTTTCTTTTTTGGAACAATTAATCCAAGTTTTAGTAATTTTTCAGTTAATCCAATTTTCTTAGCATTATTAATACCTAGTGTATTTATCATTATTTTCATTGGGATTCAAGCTTATAGAAAGAACTTAAAAGACCCAACTTCTAAAGCGTTAAAGAATTTTGTAAATAATTTACCTAAATACATTTTATTTACAATCATAATGCCATTTTTAGTTTATTTTTCTCAATTAGGACTAAGAATTTTACTTTTATTTATTCAAAATCAATTCACTACAGGTTCAAATGGTGATTTAGTAATAGATTCTTGAAATTTATTACATACAAGTGGTGCTTGAAAACCTCACGAATGAGAAGCATTAGCAAGAAGTGGTGAATTTTGACCTGATTATAATCATTGATGATATACCCATAATGGTTGGGGAATTGAAACTATGATTCTTTCATTATTAACTACTTTCCCTATTGTGTTTTTAATTATTTCGTTAACAGCTTCAGTAGGTAAAACAATATTAAGTTTAGTTTATAACATAGTTTTATCTCCAATGTTAAATACAAGTATGTTATTAGAGTTTAATGAAAATCATAAAAAATGGTTAAATAGCATTAAAAATGCTGTGTTATCCTTGCTGATTAATACCTTAGCATTACAATTATTTATCATTATGAGTTATTTATCAATTCATTGATTAAATATTGATGAATTAGCAAAGATTATTGGACTTTCAAAGAATTTAGTTTCTATTGTATGAAGAATTATTACTATTAATCTTTTAGTTGGTTTAGCTTATAAACTACCTGGGATGATTATTATGGCTTTTGGTGGCGAAATAGCACATACTCCACAAAATTATGGAAATAAAATATTAGCAAAAACTAAAGCTGTAGGTAAATTTATAGCAAAACCTGCAACAGGTATAACTTCAAAAGTTCTAGGAAAAGCTCAAAACAAAATAGCAGAAAGTTCTACTTCAGCTCCTAGAATGCAAGAAAAACAATCTATTTCTAATTTAGAGAATTTAAATAATAATCAAACTAATGAACCACCAAAATTACCAAAAACCAAAACATTTAAAGGTGCTAAATTATCTACAGCAACAACTAATGCTTTAAAAAATGCTGGCTTTAAAAACTTAAATGAAGTAGCTAAATTAGATGATAAAGCTTTAGGTTCAATTAATGGAATAGGTCAAAAAAGAATGACAGAAATTAAAGATAAAATTGCAAAATATGGACTTACAGCTACTGAAATTCCATTAAAACCAGAAGCTTCATCAACTAAAGAAAATAAATCTAATACTAAAACTAATACTACAAATGAAGCAGCTTTAGAATTTAATAATAAATTCCAAAAAGCTTTATATAACTCAATTAGTTTTGTAGATAAGAAACTTCAAACCAAAAAGAACTTTAATAAATCACCTTTAGCTAAAGCTCAAAACAAAATAGCTAAACAAAATGATGAATTAATTAATGAACTAAAAAGTATTAAAAGCATTATTTCTAATGATTCTAAGAAATCAAAAGATAATGCTACAAAATCAGCATCAATTAAATTAAATGAAACTAAATTAAATCAATCAAATTTAGAAATAAAACAAACTTCTAAACCTTATAAGAAAACTAATAAAAACAATTTAAATAAAACAACTCCAAAAATGGAAAATGAATTAAATGTTAAACAACCTAAGGAGAAAAATGAGCAAAATAATTAAAAAATTAAAGAATGAGTATTTAAAAACTACTTTTGAAGTTGAAATACCTGGAGAATATATTAATTATATTGACTCTTTAACTATAAAAGAAAAAAGATATAACCACAATATTTATCTTAAAGATTTATATAATGAATTTATGTTTGATTGAAACAATTTAATAAAATCAAGAAATCAGAAATACAATGATATTTACCAAGCAATAATAGACTTCAAAGAATCAGGAAAAATCAAAAATGAATTCAAAATACCTAATTTTGATAATTTTGATTCCAAATATAAAGATGAAATTCAAGTAAATATAAACTTCATCTTAATTGAAGTTTTAGAAAACCATTTAGATTATTTGTATGAAAATTATTCAAATACATATAAAAAACTTGATGACTATGATTTGGATGAAATAAAAGAAGTTTTAACATTCTTGAACAAATTAAAAAATATTGAATCTCAATTTGATACTACTACTTATAGTAAAAGTAATAAGTTTTTTAAAACTTATTCTAAAAGAGTAGAACAACACATTGAAGTTTGAAACAATTTATATCAAAAACTAGCAAAGGACGATACTAATGAACTGTAATTGTTTAGAATTATTTAAAAATAAAAGAAGTGTTGAACCTTATTTTATTGAACGAGAACATTTAACTTGGTATGAGTTTTGAGATCATAATCACTTTCGATACCTTAGAGAATGATCAACTAATGAATTAATTGAAGCTTGACATTATACTTCTGCTTTTATTTGTGATATTGAAGTTTTAAACTATAAATATTTTTCAAATGAAGCTCAAGATAAATGTCTTATGGAAGCTAATTTAGAGTTTTTTAATTATATTAATGCTGACTTAGAATGCAATATAGAAGATTTAGAATGTTATGCTAATAGCTCTAAAGAATATCAAGATAACTTAATTAAAATTCAATCTAGTTTTGAGTTATTACAAAACGAATTAAAAGATGCATTAACTCATCAATGTATTAAAGACTTACCAAAAACTAAAGCATTATTTGAAAATCATTTAAAATGCTTAAAAGCATCATATCCAAAGGAATAAAATGATACAACCTAGCTCATTATGAAATAAGAAAATAAGCTTATTTAATGACAAAATTCTTCCTGCAAAAGATAAGGTATATGTTTTAGTTATTGCTCTTTTTTCATTTGCTATTAGCTTTAGTGTTTATGATATTCTTTCAGGTTATATTCAGGCAATTATTGGTGGAAGCATCTTCTTATTCTTATTATCATTATTGTTTAAACCAAGTAATAGTAGTGAAAGAATGTATGTTTTAATTTATAAAAAAATTCAATTCTTATTCACTACTAAAAAGTATAAAGACAATGATTTTTTAAAATTAAAAAATATTAATGATAAAGGTCAAATTGAGATCAAAGATCAAAAAATGTACATTTTATCATTAAATCCATTTGATGTATGAAGATTAAAAGAAGATGAAAAAAGCTTATATATTAATGCTTTTCATCAAACTTTAGCTGAATTACCAAGAAAATACACTTATAAATTTGTCAAAGTTAATTTAGCTAATAAACTTGAACAAAATAAAGCTGATGCAACTAAGATTAATCAAAATCTTCAAGCAAATGATGAAAGTATTTATAACATTAAATATGATTATATTAATCAAGTGTATCAAGATTTACAAAACATAGAAACTTCTACTGTTTTTAAAAATATTAGATATTTTTTAGTAGTATCTGGACAATCAAATGATATAGACACAGACATTAATCATATTAAAATGAGTTTTAATACTTCTTTACCATTTAATGCTACTATTGTAAATGATAAAGAATATATTATTTCAATCTTTAATTCATTATTAAATAATGATATTTATAGTATTGAAAATAATAAAGTTGCTTCTAAACCTACAGATATTCAAATTTATAATGAATATGTCAAAATCAATGATAAATTAATGACTTTTAACATTCTCAAAGAGTTTCCTATTGAGTTAAATGATGATTTTGCTTTAAATATCTTTAACACTACTAATTCAAATAGTATTTGAACATTAAATAAACTTCCTGAAGATAAAATTGTAAGAATGCTTGATCGTGCTAGAGAATTACAACAATTTAATAGAATTGATGTTAAATCTTGAGTTAAAAACAAGCAAGAATCTTTAGAAGATAGTGCTATTGACTTAATCGCTGATGAATATGCTTATGAAAAAACAGCATTCTTTCAAGTTAATTTCTTAGAAATAAGATATTTTGATGAACCTAAAGAGTTAAACAAAATCAAACAAGAAATTAATAAGCGTAATAAAAATCATCGTATTACAACTCACTTTTTAGAATATCAACAACTTCAAGCTTTAAAAATATTATTATTTGACCAAGCTTTATCAAAATACAATCATACTTTTTCAAGTATGAACCTTGCAAAAACTTGACCTATGATAATTAGCTACTTCAATGATAAAAACTCATTTATATTAGCTGAAAATGCATATAGTAATGATGTTTTATTCTTTGATAATACTAAAAAGACTTTTAAACGTCCTTCAAGTAGTATGTTTTTTATTGGAAAAACAGGTAGTGGTAAAACTACTTCTATTTCTAAGTTTTTAAATCATCACATTGTTAAAAATGATTTAATTTATATCATTGACCCTAATGATGACTATTCTTCAATCGTTAAACGTTATGGTGGAGAAGTAATTGATTATGCTGATTTAAGTAATTTTAATTTAAACATTTTAGAAATTAAAAATGAGCTTTATGTCCAAGAAAGTTTCAAAGTTGAAAATGGACAAAGAATCAAAGTTGAAAATGTGGTTAATACCCCTATAACTTCTTTAGTTCAATTTAAAATTGAATTCTTATCATCGTTATTTAAAGTAATGTATCCTAATATTAAGGATGATGAGATTTTAGTTTTAGAAAAAGTTATTAAAGAAACTTTCAAAAAACACGGCTTTTTTGAACCTGATGCTAAGTTAGAAAACTTAAAACAAATTACTCTTCAAGATGTTATAAATTTCTTAGATGAATTAAATGCTAATGACTTATCTTTAGAATATAACAAAGACTTATATACAGAAGAACAATTAGTTAAAGCATTAAAATTCTTAGATGAAAACTTTAATAAAATTACAGGTAAATATCGTAGCTTCAATACAGAACAAAACTTTAACTTCAATGGTAATTTAATTTCATATAACTTAAAAGAAATCCAAAATAAATCTCCTGAGCAAACAAAAATTATTATGTTTATTCTTTCAAATGAAATTAAAAAACAAGTTTCAATGAACTTTGAATACAACAAACATACTTATGGAATGGAAAATCAACAAGATTGAAGACATATTGTTATTGTAGTTGATGAGATTCATAAATTCTTAGGTGGAGCAAGTGGTATTTTCTTAGTTCAATTCTTCTTTGACTTAATTAAAACTTTAAGAAAGTTCTGGGGATTATTAATCTTTGGTACTCAAAGTTTCAAAGACTTTGAACTTAATGAGAGTTTAAAGAATATGACTAAGCAATTACTAGAACAATCTCAGTACTTCTTTATTTACAAAATTGAATCTGAAGATGTTGAAATTTTCCAAAACTTAATGGGTAGTGGTTTAAAACTCTTAGATCACGAAAAAAGGTATATTCTTCAAGCTCAAGCAGGAGAATGTATGTTTATTCCTTATCAAGGTAATAAACATTTAATAAGAATGTATTACAACCCTATTGAACAAAAACTATTCTTCAAAACAAAACTTAAAAAGGATGAATTATAATATTATGCAATTAATTAACAAAATATTTAAAGCTAAAAACTCTCCACCTATAATTAATACTACTTCAAATACTAATACCATTAGTCCTATAATTAATCAAAATACTGAACAAGTAAATACTAATTTATCAAACTTAAAAATTATTTATGATGCTTCTGATAAAGAATGGTTATTTTCTACAGTTAAATTTGAACTTAAATATAACTTATTAATTTGAATTTTAAACTTAATTTGCTTTATAACTAATTCTATATTTATTGGATTATTTTTCTCTAAGGTCTTAAATTATGACTTTTCTAGTTCAATTGCTATCTTTTTATCAATTTTAAATATTGTCTTATTAGCTACCTTTTTAAAGTCTTTATTAACTTATATAAGGTTTAAAAAGCTATATAAGATATTATCTAAATATAAAGAAGATAATTCAATATTAGAATCTAAAACAAGCTATTTTTTTAGAGACTATTTAAAATTAAATAAAACTATTTTACATTTAATTTGAATTAATGTCTTTATTATTACTTTTTATGGTCTATTTAGCTTAATTGTCTTTGGTTTAAGAAATCAAGTATGAGTTTTAGGTTCTTTAGATAGAGATTTTTACTGAAAAATTGATTGAGCAAGTAAATTAGCTAATGCTTTTGGTGATGTAAATACCTTTAGCATTATTAATTTAACTAGCTTATCTGTTTTATTAGTCTTTACTATTATTTATATTATCTTTGCTAATTATCGTTTAAATAATATCTTTGTAGTATTTAAAAATGATGCAATTAATATTCAATCAATATGATTAGAAAGCAAGAAAACTATTAATCGCTATTATTTTATAGCATACATATTAAGCTTAGTATTTATTGTGTTTTTACCTATTATTATGATTTTGTATTTTGTATTAAGAAAGTTCTTATGAAGAAAGAAATAAAAGTCCAAATTAAGTTTTGGACTTTTTTATTCAACTTTTATTATTATGTTTTTTTAAATATCTTGCTTTAAAATATAAAAATTAAAGCAAGATATTTAAAAAGATATATCATTCTTAGTTTGACATTAATCAGTAATAAACAAAAAAAGAGTATCAAAAAACCACCATAATGGTGGTTAAATAATTAAAGAAACGCAAGAAGAAAGTTTTATGAACAAAACTTAATAAAATACTATAATAAAAAAATTTATTTATGACAATCAAAGAAATTAATGTACTACAGGAAAGGAGTATAAAAACTTTAGTTAAAAGAATTACAGAAATAGGAAAAATGTAAAGATTAAGTACAAAAGAGTTAAAGTTATTAGACCAATTACTAAAATGCTAATAGCTTCAAACAACATATTAAAAACTACTGATAGTAATGGCCTTAATAGAAGATTATGCTTCATTAGTTTTACTAATGAAAAAATAAGGGTTGATTTAAACCTACAAGAATTCAACACAACCTTTTGTTGATAAACCCACTAGGGAAAATTATTATTTTAAAAGTTTCTTTAATTATATACCATTTAAGGTACAATATTATTATAACAAATTATGGAAATGTTTTCATAATTATTTAAAAAAAATATTTAGGAGTAAATATGAACCCAAACACTTCAACAGATTTATCATTATATTTATATCAGTTTGATCAAAAGGTAAATAAAAGATTAAAAACACCTTATGAAAAACAATATGAATTAGTTTTACCTATCGTTCAAATAGAAGATGATTTTATTTTTGTTAATGTAATTAAAAGTAATAAAAACTTAATTAATCAATTTACTTTAAATTTAAATGAAAATGAAACATATTATATAGATTTTGATAACTTCTTTAGAATTAAGCAAGAGAATTTTGCTGCTATTACTCAAAAAACAAATTATGTATTAGATCCTATAGTTGAATTAGGAATTTTAGAGAAAACTAGTGAATTAATTAATGATGAGCAAGCTAAGTTCAGGTTATATTTTATTAATGTTAATGATAAATAATAAATAACGCACCCTAAAGTATATATATTTGGGTGTGTTATTTTTTTTAAAAGGAAATAAAAATACCATTGCATATGCAATGGTACCCATTCATGAGAGCCACGTACTTACTATACGCTTAAGATCGACTGACTTCTCCCTTTGTTCACGTAAACTTAATTACATATATATTATATATCGAAATTTTAAAGAGTCAAGAGTTTTTTAAAAAGGAAATAAAAATTTTTTCATTTCTAATTTATTTTCAATTTCATTCTTTTTATGAACAAATACAATATTTGCTAAAATATCTGCCATTCTTATAAAGGTAGAATGACACGAATTTAAATATTTAAGTTGTATTTCTCCTATATTGTTAAATAAAGCTGGAATAGGTTTTTTATAATTATTTGGTCAAACAGGTAAAAATAATTCTCTTATAATGCTTTCATATAAAGTATAATGGCCACTAGTTTTAGTACTTACATTATCTAAATTTAGATATATTTTAATTTTGTCATTTTTAGTTAAATTACCTTCTTTAATTTCTAATGCAAAATATCTTTTTAACGCTATACATATTGTTCAATTTATATAACGTCTTCTATTAGCTTTTGAAGACATAACATCATCATTAACCCTTTTTATATCAATTTCAGCACAAAACATATCAGCATCTTTAAATGTTCTAAAAAGGTCTTTTTTAAGACTTATAGGTAATTTGAAACCCTTTAACTCTTCTTCATTTGACATTTTCTTTATTTTTTTAATCTTTTTCTCTTTCTTCTCAAAAAGAGCTTTAGCTTTTGATTTATATTCTCTGTTTTTAAAAATCACAAATGATGTAATAAAAATATCCTTTGTTTTTGATAAAACACCAGACTCATCAGAATAAATAAAATATTCTTTTATATTATTATCATTTTTATCCATATTTCAATTATAGCTATAAACTAAAAAACTTTTTGACAAAAATATAAAACCATCTTATTTAATAAAATGGTTTTATATAATCCCACTTCAAGTTTCTACAATATTTGTATTAATTCCATTAACTAATTTGTTAATCGAGTTAATTTTAAGTTTTTCAACACCATTGTAGAAATGTACTAATTCTTCCCGGGGACAATTTGTCCCTATGTAGAAAAACAACTAAATTAGCAATATTAAATAAAGAGTTGGAGTTAATTACCATTAATACCTTTTCATTGCTTTAAAACGCATTCAAACGCTTGTTAGAACTTAAAACAAGACAGTAAGCTTTAAACTAAATAATACCATTTCAACTTATATTTACATTTGTATTAATTTTATCAACTAGTTTATTAATAGAATTAATTTTTAACATTTGAATTATTTGATGGAAGTTATATAAAATAAAGTTGTTTAAAGAAACATTTTTTAAATATCATTCAAATCATATTAAGATATTTTGAATTTTACTTTATTTTAATATCAAGATTATATTTAGATAAAAAAGTATTAATTAAGGTTTATTTTTTAAACTTAGGGAAATTTAGTTTTCAATTTGTATTAAATACTCTTGTAGAAACTTGAATAAAGTTATTTGAATCAAGATTTTGTAATATTTCTACTATAAATTTATATGACTCAATATTATATGCAAGAAAATCAGGTAGATTATCATATTTTTGTTGTTTATTTAATATAAAAGCACAATGAACTCATTTATTAAATACTGTTTGAGTATGTTTAATTAAACCATTTAAAGTTTTATCAAAATCTATTTTGAACTTATGTAATACATACTTATTTATATGATCATTATCTAGAACAACATTTTTATAAAAACTTTTTCCTGGTACTTTTTGTGTGATAATACTAAAAATAGAATATTCACCTATAAAACCTTTAATTATATTTTTAACTAATTCCATATTTAAAACTTCGTTCATATTAAACTCATCTAAATAAATGATTCCTAAACTTCTAAATCAATTAAGTAATTTAACTATTGAATTTAATTGTTTAGAACTACTATCTAATGCGTTATTATCAGCTACATAAGTTATATTATCATTTGAATAAGAAAATGTAATATTGTTTTTGCAACTTTCTATTAAAAATGTTAAGTAATCGATAAATATAATGTTAATGATATATTGACTTAGGTTTCTTAAATTAGAATAAATTACATTAAATTGAAAGTTATTGTTAATGATTAACTCTTCATTTTGTTTTAAAATTTCATTAATAAATGTTTCACCTTTAAATTTAACAGAATACTCACACATATTATTTATCTCATCATTCATCAATCTTTTATCTCTTATTAAGTCATTAGTTTCAATATTAGTTTTTTTGATTAATTTAGATAATTTATATAAGTTTTTGTTATTAAATTTAAAGATATCTTGAATAACATCCACTAATGCAAAATCCTTTCTTTTAAATTGAATAGTTGCAAAGAAAATATCACCAACAAGCTCAAAATTAATGTTTTTAGTTGTTTTTAATAAATCTTTTTCATCTAATTTAATTAAGAATTCAAAGATTGAATTAGTTTTAACATCATCATCTGCTTTGTGTTTATTAACTCACATTCTTTGCTCACTATCAAACTCTAAATCAATGATTTCTTTTAAGTTATATGCATTTTTAACTTTTAAATTAGAATAACCAATATTTAAAAAAGTGTTTAAGTTGCTTTTTGAATATTTAGAAACCTTGTTCTCATAACAAAACTCGTGAAAGTATGTTTTATAAACATTAGAGTAATCTTTATATAAATCATTTTTTCTCTGAAAAGATAATCTTGTTTCTAATGTACTATAATCCTTTTCATAACTTCATTCACTTTGACTAAAAGCTTGATACAAAAAGCAAGATTCCTTATAATCCTTATAGAACTCTTTTATAGTTTTACCAAATTTATTAAAGATATAATCTTTGTATTTAGCCAACTCATCAAGAGTTTTAATATTGTTTTCAACCATTGAAGTAAAAACGTTAGATAAATAAATTCCTTTATTATAAGTGGTTTTTAAATTAATTTCAGGAGTGAAAATATTATTAGAGACAATATTGTTAATTAATGTTTTATCAATATATTTAATATTAACTTCGTTAATGATATTGTTTTCTACATTTTTAAGATATTCATTAATTTCATCTAATTTATCAATATCTTCTTCGATTGTAGTAAAACCAAAATCAAATATATCTTGGTATTTTTCTTTTTGGTAAAGGAATTTTAAAATTAACACTCTTCTGTTTCCATCAACTACAATATCATTACCATTTTCATCTTGATAAACATAAATGTTTTCATTTGGATATCATTTATCTTTTAAAGATAAAAATAACTTATAAAACGCATTAACATCATAGTTGATAAGTTCTCAAATGATATCATCATCTATTTTATCTTTTAAAATGGTATTTTTAAACTTGTCATACTTTTGATTTTTATCTAAAAATTCTTTTAAAAAGTCTTTAGTAAAGTAGTTTTGCTCTGCTGTTCTAAAGTCAATTAATGATAATTTAAGATTTTTTAATTGTTCCAATGTCATAATTACTCCCCTAATTATTAAAATAAATGTATAAGGTTATTTAATATAATTTAATTTATTAAATTATATTAAATTTTAGAACAATATAAATAAATATACAAAAAATCACCTTAAGGTTAAAAGGTGATTTTTTAATATTTTAAAAGAAATAGATGTTATCGATTTTAATATTAAAAACTTATATATGAGTTTTAAAAATATTTTTTATTTCTATTATTCTGTTCCTTCATCGCTAATCCCAATATAATCTTTTAAAAAGATATCTCAAAGAATTTTAGGTACTGAATAAGTGTTATAGTCGTTTTCATATTGTTTTATGGTTGTTATAAAAGCACATAATCAGTCAAATTTTTCTTTGTACTTTTTAACGTTATTAAAACTCCCTTTTTGAAATTCTTTAATTAAGATTTCTTCATTAAAATCTTTATATTTTTCTTTGAATAGAATTTCAATCATTTTATCTAACTTATCACGTGTAATATCTACTTTTTCAATACTATCATCATTATAAATTTCAAATTCCTTAATTAATTCTTGTCTTTCTACATTAGTTGTTTTATCACTTCATCATCTAAAATCAAAATCACTATAATGATCTGGTATTTCATTATAATCATATGAAGAAAGTTTTTCAAATTTTGATATATAGTATTTTCTATCTTCATCATCACTTACTTTTAATAATAAGTTTTTTAAGATATATAAATAATCATTAAGCACATCGTCTAATTTTTCAAAGTTTTTAATAAAATTTCTCATAAAAGAATTTGTGATTTGTTTGGGATTTGGATTTTGTTTGTAATATCCATTTTTTATTCAATAATTTTTAATATTTATTAAACTTTTTGCTACAGCTCATTCTTCTCATTGTAATCCAAAATTAAAAAGTAAATTTTCTTTAAAAATTACATCCTTTTTATCTTTGTTATTAAGGTATTTTTTAGCTGCATATAAAAAAATATGTTTATATTCTTCATTATTATGTTCAATGATTTTTGTATCGTAATTGCTGTCATTATACTTAGGTCAATCAAATGGTCCAATTTTATCTAAATTCATTAATACACCATTATTAAACAATTCATTAATAATGTTTCTTAACTCATCATCTACTAATTTTAAATAATCTTCTGCTTTTATTTCTAAATCAACATTTAGACTAACATTTAAATCATTAAATTCTTTTTCTTTTTCTAGTAATCAGGCTATGTTTTTATTAATTTCATTTAACCTTTTTACATAATCATTACTATGAGTTTTTTCAATATGATTGTTTTCATCAGGATGATTGTCAAATCCAAACTCTGTATCAACAAATAAACGATTATCTAGAACTAATCATCATCAATTACTATGATCACCTTTTTCATAATAATCTTTAATATCACTAAAATTGAAATTTCTTGCATTGCCGTCTAATTTCTTTGTCATCTTAATAAATTGTAATTTTGGATTAAGACCATTTAATTCTTTAGAATTATCATTATTGATAACATATCAAGCTTTTTGCATTATTTTTTTAATAGCCCCATCCTTAATTTTAGAAACCAATGAAAAGTTTATATTATTGAATCAACGATTTGATAATGCAAAATACATAACATCATTACTTTGTCAATCTAAAACCTTAGGAATTGAATTTGAAAATTCAGCAAATTCTTCAAATAATTCTTTACCATTAAATTTACTATAAAAGTTTAAGAAGTATCAAACTTTATAAACGCTTAACATTTTTTCATATTTTTCTTCTTGAGAAAAAGCGTTTCAAAGATCATTAAATCTTCAAGCTGACATATTTCCATCATAACTAAACTCTAAATATTTATCAAAAGCTTCTAAGGTATTTATTAATTCTTGTAATGTGGTTTCTGCTGTTGGTACTTTATATTCATTAATCTTTATTCGCACAGGGTTTAAAAGTGTGTTTTCATCAATAGTTTTAATTTTATTAGGTTCTTTTAAAGAAATTTTTTCTTCTTTATTTCTTACATCAAAAATAAATTGTCCATAATATTCTAAATAACCTTTTAAATTTATTAAAAAATCTGGAATTCTATAATTGGCTCTATTTTTTAAGTCTTTATAATTTGAAAAACGATTTACATATGCTGTTATTGGATTATTACCCATATGTAAAGGTTTTGTCTCATATGTATTTAAATAATCACAACTTCTATCGTATCAAATGTTATTTATTTCACCTGATTTTGCAGCTTGAATAAAATCTATTTTTTGAATATTTTCTGCTTCTAAAGGTAAAGGGATTTTGACTTTAATATCATCTTTTTCAACTTCTAAAGTAATATTTTTGTTTCTTAAACCATTAGGAGTATATAAATCACTTACTATTCTAACTTTTAATTTATTATTTAAATCATCAACATTTGATAAATCTAATTTTTTATCTGTTGGGAAAGAAAAATCAATCATCTCATTAGGAATAATTAATAAATCTTCTAAAGGGTTAAAAGTATTATTTCCTTTTCTAACTTCTTCAGCTAATTTGTTTGATAATCTAATTGAATTATCTTTTAATACTTCATTAATAAAATAATTTTTTAATTCTTCTTGTTTATCTAAAACAATTGACAAACTAGTATTAGATGTATTATTATTTAAATTTTCAATAGGTTTAGTTTTAAGCTCATTATCTTTCTTATTACTACATCCAATAGCAACCCCAGTTGTTGTAATAACAATTGGAGCTACTATTGCTATTGGTAAGATTATTTTTCATTTCTTTTTCATTATATTTATCTCCTTAATAAAAAAATGTTAGTTCATTAATCTAAAAACATATTTTTAGGTTAATGAACTAATTGTTTAAATTGTTTGTTTTTTAAATAAAAAAACCATAAAGTAGTTATGGTTAATCAATATTAGTTATTGCATACATCTATTTTACCACAATATGAAAACGTTTCCATATTATTATTAATTGATTTTTGATAAAGAAAAGAAACAAATTAGTATTTAAAATAACGCACCCAAAGTGATATATTTTTGGATACATTATTTAATTAATAAAAAGTAATTAAACAGCTTTAAAAGTTGGTTTAAACTCAAAACAAAACAAAAAAAAATCACTCTTTAATTTAAGAGTGATTTTACTTTAGTTTTATTAATTAGATTAAATGAATTAACAACTTTAAATAGTTCTTTTGAACTATTTATAAAGTTAGTTATGTTTAATTTTGATAACATATATAAAATTCATTTATAAACTTTGATATTTTCTTCCATAAACTCAATTAAGTCATTATATTTATCTTGATTAGCTATTAAAAAAGCACAATGAACTCATTTGTTTAAAACATTAGTTGTAGCAAAAATTAATTTAGGTAATAATAACATTAAATCTAAATTGAATTTTTCCTTAACATAGTTATTAAAATCTGGATTATCAACAACAACCATATCAAAGAAATTTTGAGTAATAGTGAATTGAGTCAATATGGTATATTCTTTATTATATTTTCCTAAGAAGCTTTGAGTAATAGCAGAAACAAGGTTCTTATTAAAAACATCATCTAACATATTGTTTTGTATAACTTTTTTATTTAATTTATAAATATAATTTAAGATTTTTATTCTAGATTCTAAATGTTCTTCATTAATCTGGTTTTTTACTAAAATTATTTTCTTATTCATAACTTTAATAGGTTTATCATTTCTTAAAGTGATTAAGAATTTTAAATAATCTAAGTAAATAACATTGATAATATATTGAATAATAGATCTTAAGTTAGAATATAAAACATTAAACAAGAAATTATTATTTATTAATAAATCATCATTTTGTTCAAGAAGAAAATGTAAAAACTTTTCTTCTTGAAATTTATTTTGAAATTTATTAATATCTTCTATTTCATCATTGATTCTTATTTTAGTTCAAATAAGATCTTCAATTTCAACTTGTTGTTCATCAACCATATTATGTAATTTCTTTAAGTTATCAGAGTTAAATTTAAAAATATCTTGAATGACATCAGCTAATTTAAATTCTTTTTTAGGTAAGTGAACATATCTAAAAAATAAATTAGATAATTCATCAGGATTTATCTTTTTACTAGTAGTTAATAAATTTTCTTTATCTAATTCTAAAATAAATTTAAATAAAGAATACATAGTCTTTTGTTTGTCATCTTCTAATATGTTAAGTCATTGTCTTAAGTCATCATTAAATTGGAATTTGATTAAATCATCGAATTTATAATCGTTTTTTGTTAAACTTAATCCTGCATAACCATATTTAAAATATCAATTAACGTTATTTAGTGTGAATTTAGACACTTTATTTGAAAAGCAAAAGCTATAAAAACGGTTCTTGTATGAGTTGTATTCTTGGTATGGGTCTTTAGAAAGAACAAAAAGCATATTTTCGTCATCATATCAACCATAACCATTATCTTCATCTTCGATTCAATCAGTTTTTAAGAAAGTTTGATATAAAAAACAAGCATCTTGATAGTCTTTGAAGAATTCTTTTGCATCTTTTTTAAATGGGTTAAAGATTTTTGCTTCATATTCTTTGTATTGTTCAAGTGTTTTAATACCTTTTTCAATAAAAGTTGAAAAAATATTAAATAAATAAATTCCTTTGTTGTAAGAAAGTTTAAGTTTTTCACGGTCTGGGAACATATTTTCTAGAAGAATACTTTGGATATCTTGTTCATTTACATATTCAAACTTTACTTGTTCTATTAATTTTGAGTCATTAGAAAATTTTTTAAGTTTTTCAATGATTTCAAACCATAAGTTATTATTTTTTCAATCATAAACTCAATCATAGTCATTCATAAATTTTAACTTTTTGAGTTTATATAACAACATTAAAATCAATGCTCTTTTATTACCATCAACAATGATTTCATTACCTTGTTTATCTTTATAAACTTTAATGGTTTCTCTAGGGTCTCACTTTGATGAAATAGAATCAAAAAGTTTGTTAAATAAAACAGTATCTGTATATGCAATTACTCCAATAATATTGTTAATTCTATTGCTATTTTCTTCGTTATTTGGATCTAAATAACGCTCATTTACCTTTAAAAACTCTTTAGTATAGTCTAAATCGATAATGTTTCTTGCTGCTACTCTAAAATCTGTTAAAGAGAATTTAAGGTTGTTTAATTGTTCTAAGGTCATCATCACTCCTAATTATTAATATGAATATATAAGGTTATTTAATATAATTTAATATATTAAATTATATTAAATTCTTTAATAATGTCAATCATTAAAGTGAAATTTATTTATTTTATTAAGATAATAAAACCACTTAGTAGTTAAACTAAGTGGTTGATGATTTAATTAAATAGATTTTACCAGCAGATTTAAACAATTCTTTAGATGTGTTAGAAAAGTTTTTAACATTAATTGTTTTTAACATATTAAGTATATTTTTATAGGTGAATATATTAAGTTTTAAAAAAGCTACTAGATCTGCATAACTATCATAATTAGTGATTAAGAACGAACAATGAACCCACTTATTTAGTACTTGTTTAGTATCATTGATTAAAGATGGTATTAAGGTATTAAAATCTAAATTAAACTTGTCTTTAACATATTGAACAAAATCATTATTATTTTCCACTACTTCTTCATAGAATTTAGTAGTTATAGTCATTTGTGTTGCGGGTGTGAAGTTTTTATCATAGCTTCCAAAGAAACTTCTAGTAATATTAGAAATAATTTTATCATTGTAAAAACCACTTAAATTATAAGGTTCACCTAATTTTAAACCTGTTAATTGTAAGTTAAAATTACAAATTCTTATTTTAGAAGCTAAATGGGTATATTCAAAAAGAAGAGTTGGGTCAGCTATCTCAAATTTTTTATTTCTTTTTATATTAACTAAATTAATATCATTTTCAATTTCCTTAGTAAGAAATGTTAAATAATCAAGGTAAATAATATTAACAATATATTGGATAATAGCTCTTAAATTAGAATAAAAGACATTAAATTGAAAGTTATTATTAGTTAATAACTCTTCATTTTGTTTTAACAAGTAATTAATAAACGAATCACTTTTTAAATGACTAGAGAATTTATTAATGCGAGAAACACCATCATTAATTCTTTGTTTAAGATAGATTAGATCGTGAATTTTGGTTTGATTTAAATCAACTAAATCTTCTAATTTACTTAAATTTTTTGCATCCAATTTAAATATTTCTTGGATAATGTCTTTAATTTCGAACTGTTTTCTTTTTAAATTAACGTGTCTATAAAAATATTCTGTTAATGTTGTAGGTTCAATGGTTCTGGTTGTTTTTAATAACTCGTCTCTATCTAATTCGTGAATGAAATTAAAAATAGATTCAGTCTTTTTATAGTCATCTTTTTGACAAATGTTAATTCATTTTCTTGACTCAGTATCAAATTCAAACTTAATTACTTGATCAAATTTATAAGTGTTAGGAAAAAAGTTCTCTCTATAACCATATTTTAAATATCACATTATATTATTCATTGCATATTTAGAAACCTTATTTTCATAACAAAAATTGTAAAATAACTTTTTAAATACTTCATAATCATTATAAAAATCTTTAAAAAAGACTCAATCAAATGATAAAGGTTCAATATAGCAAAATTTATCATCTGGACAAGTAAGAGTAGATTGAAATACTTGATATAAGAAGCAAGCTTCTTTATAATCTTTGAAAAAGTCCTTTGCATCTTTATTAAATGGGTTAAAAATAAATGCTTGGTTTGCTTTGTATTGTTCAAGGGTTTTAATATCATTTTCAATAAAGGTTGAAAAGATATTAAATAAGTAAATACCTTTATTGTAGTTAGTTTTTAATTGTTCTTTTAAAGGGAATAGGTTATTTAAAATAGTTGAATGAATTTCATCTTTTTTAAGATATTCAATTTCAACTTGATTAAGCAAATCATTAGTAAGATTAAACTTATTAATCTTATCTTTAATATCAAATAAAACACCAAGATCTTTATCTTCTACCCTAAAATTGTAATTATAGTAAGAATAATCAGCTCAATCAACTAGATCTTTGGTTTTATATAAAAGCATTAAGATTAATGCTCTAACATTACCATCAACAATTAAATCATTACCATTATCATCTTGATAAACTTTAATGGTTTCTTTAACGTCTCATTTAGTCAAAATAGAATTTAAAAGTTTATCAAAAAGATAAAAATCTTTATAGATCATTTGACCTATATTAAAGTTTAATTTTCTAGTGTATTCATTTGCTGATTTATATAATTCATTTTCTTGTAAAAACTCATTTGTTAAATTGAAGTTAAACAAGTTTTTGTTTGCGATTTTAAAGTTAATAAGTGAAAGTTTAAGGTTATTTAATTGTTCTAAGGTCATTGTATTTACTCCTTAATTATGATGTGAATTTGTTAATGTTTTGTTGTTTAATTTAGTTAATTAAATTATATAAAAATCTAAGTTTTAGATCATTAGAAACATCAAAATCTTGATCTATTAGATAAAAGGTTTTTAGGTCATTTAAAGAGCTTTTAAAAAGCTTGTAAAGCGTTTTTAAACTCTAAAAGTAATTTATTACCATTAATATGTTTTAAGTGCTTTAAAACGCATTTAAACCCTTATTAAGTATTAAAAAACCACCTAGTAGGTGGTTTTTGTATCTAAATTAACCTAAATAGTTTTTAGGTCTTTTTCAGTTTAAAGCAGAATCAAAATCACTATCAATTGGGTCATTTTTGTGTAATTTACGATATTCTTTAGCTTCTTCTCTTGTTATAATTTTAGGTAAAAAAGGTTTTTCTTTAGTAAAATCAACTCCTACTCAAGAAGGACCATTAGCATAGATGCTTCTAGGTAAATATGGATATTCATATTCATCAGGGTTAGGATAGTTAATAATAGTTAAAATATATGAATCAGGACCTAATTTATAGTTAGCAATAATGTAATCATCATTTCTTTCAAAGATTAATCTATTAGGATTCATTTCAAATGCAGGAGAACCATCTGAAGCAGGGTCTAATTTAGTTAATTTAGCAATATCATAGGTAGTTCTATGTAGATTTTCACTAAAATCTGTATTAGTTAAATCAATTACTTTTCATCTACCATCCAAAAACACTTCATTTCAAGAATGAGCTGCATCTTGACCATTTTTATTAGTAATTCCACCTACTATTCTTACAGGTATATTTAATAAAGTTAAAGCAATAGATAAGTTTCTACTATAACCAACACATTCAATGCTTCTTAAATCTTGGTCAAATATTGTTGTAGAGTTTGTTATATTTTTCCCATTCGCATAAAAACTTCCATAACCAAAACTTAAACCACTATCATTTGAATAATAATAAGTATTAGTACAAATATAAAACATTACAGCTTTTATTTTTTGTTCATTTGTTCAATTTTTATCAATTATTTTAGGTAATATTTTTTTTCATTTCTCAATTCATTCTTTGTATTCTTCTAATGGATTAATATATATGTGATCGTGATTTTTGTTAAATTCTTTTAGTTCTTCAATTGTTTTTAATTGATTTAATAATGTAGGGTCTAAATGTTCTTTATGAAAATCCATAAAACTAGAACTAAAGAAGTTAGGTTGAGTAAATAATAAAGTAGATAATATATTTTCTGATGGGAAAAGTTGTGTTGCTTTATTTTCATTTAATCTAAATTCAGAATCTATATTAACATATTTAGCATACTTTTGATAATCACTTTCATTTCAATATATAAATTGCGAAAATGGATAATTATTTTCATATCTATAGGTTTTTTGAAGACTTGTAAGATTTTCATCAATAAAAATATCTCCTGAAGAAAACTTAATTTTATTTTTTAAATTATTAAAATAATTTTGATTTTGAGTTCAAAAACCTTTAAAAAAGCTATCTAAATATTTTTGCTTAATGTGAAAACTAAATACATCAGTTGAATACTCTTTTGGTTCTTTATAAAAATCTCCACCTTCTTCAAAAATGAAGTTGGTTCTATTTTGTAAATATTGAGCAATTAAAGGATTGGTATTTTCATATTTTTTATAATCATTTAAAGCAATAACATCATTATCATTTATTTCTCCAATACTATTATTCATATCAATAACCATTGATTGGATTTCAGGGGAGTTATAATATTTAATTCAATTTGTAAAATATGTATAGTTTAAAAATAATGATCTATATTCTCTATCTCTACCATAATCTTGGATTTCAGGGGAGATTTCAGGGGAGATTTTAGTTTTGTTTTTTTCATAATCAAAACCAAATCATCTAGTTAAATAATAATCATTAGAAATTGGTTTTGGTTGTTGTAAATAACCCATAGATATTCCATTATTGATAAAAGCATCTTGGATTTCAGGGGAGATTTCAGGGGAGATAAATTCTGTTTCTTCTAATGAAAAAACATAATTACTAGGTTTTTCTATAAAATAGGCACTAGATTCTCCATTTTGATCTAAACTATATGGGTTATTTGCTGAAGGACTATTAAAATAACTTCTTCAACCTGTAAAAATTATTTTTATCATCTCAATAAAAAAATCAATTCTTTTATTGATTTGTCAAAATAATTCACCATTTTTGTTGTAATATTCTTTAATTTTATTTAGTTCATAAATATAATATTGTCATTTTATTTGTTGTTCTAAGGGTATTTCTACATTAATAATTTTATTTTGTTCTTTTTTAAGAAATAAATCATAAGGAGTAAGGTCCATTCCGAAATTATCATCTGGGTTATTGTTTTTAAATTGTATAAATTCTTGTCAATGTTGTTCGTTTAAATATCCATTTTCTTGTTGAATAAAATCTTTGATTTTATTTAGTTTATCTAAATAAGTCTCTTGGTTTATTTGGTTTAATTGATTAATATAATTATCAGCACTAATATTAGAAGTAATCTCTTGTTTTAATTGATAAATTTTAGCATTTAATGCTTTTTCATTAAATCTAGTTGGTTGTAAATTAGAAACAAAATCATTAAATTCATTTTGTTTTGTAATTAAATTATTGTATTTAGAAATTCAATTGTTAATGTCATTTGTTTTTTGCAATATTTGAGATTTGGTATCGTTATGATTAAGATATCAATTTTGTTGTTCAAAAGTATTTTTTTCATTTTGGTTAATAATCTTTTCAAGATTTAAACTTCTATATTCTTTTATTTTTGAGTCTAAATTTTTATATAAAGTATCAAATTCTTGTTTTTCTAGTTCTTTATTAAATTCCTGTTTTAACTCTTCTAATTGAGTTTTAACAACATCAATCTTATTTAAATTTAAATTACTATTAATTGTATTTTTTAAATAAATAATGGTGAAATTATCTTTTGAAGGTTTATCTTTAATTGCATCAAATTCTTGTTTTAATTCTTCTTTAGTTTGGTTATGAACTAAACATAGTTGTTGTAATTCTTGAATTTGTGTATCTATGTCGTTTAAATCATTGTTTTGTAATTTATTAATAATAATAGAGTATAATGTCAAAACATTTTGTTGATTTTTTCAAGTAGTTATGTTTGGGTTTTTAATTTGATTTAAATAATTTTGTTTGGTTTGAATTTTAGTATTCAAAACTTGTTTTAATTGATTAATTTTATTATTTACGTTATCAATATTATTTGTCTGTAAATCGTTGGAAATCTCTTGTTGAAGGGTTTTAACTTCTGCATCATTTAATCAATCATTATGAGTAGTAATTAAGTTTTGAAAGTTATTTGTTAAATTTTGTTTGTGTTGTAAAAAAGATTGCTTTGCCTGATATTTAGTTAAACATAGTTGTTCTAATTTTTGAATTTTTGTATCTATGTCGTTTAAATCATTGTTTTGAAGTTGATTAACAATCTGATGATATAAAGATTTAACTTCCATATCATCTAATCAAGTAGTTATGTTTGGGTTTTTAATTTGATTTAAATAATTTTGTTTGGTTTGAATTTTAGTATTCAAAATTTGATTTAAATGATTAATTTTGTTAGTTAGGTTATTAATATTATTTGTCTGTAAATCGTTGGAAATCTCTTGTTGAAGGGTTTTAACTTCTGCATCATTTAATCAATTATTATGTGTGGTAATTAGGTTTTGAAAGTTATTTGTTAAATCTTGTTTATGTTGTAAAAAAGAATGTTTTTTCTTGTTTTTTATCCCAACAATAGTTGAAGGAACAATGATTGTAGTAATTCCTAATGTAGTAATTAAAGGAATTCAAAGTTTTTTAGATTTAATAAATGGTGTTTGTGTTAGGAGATTGATTTTATCAATATTTTTAACATTATTTTTATATAAATTATCAATTTTATTTGTTATATCTTTGGTATATTTTTCTTTCGAAATATCTTTGTTGATTTTATTATTTTTAGACATTTTGCTCCTATATATAAATATATATATTATTATATTTTAATCTTTTGCATTCATTTTATATTTATTGAAAAAATCTCCTAATGGAGATTTTTATTTATTAATTTTGTCATGGTATTGTTTGGTTTGAACTATCTAGAAATGAATAACCCCAAACACTTCCTTTTATATTAGGAAAAATAGCAGGAGTAGAAGGAAATCAAGTATCTGGTTTAATATTTATTACGTTATCTTCATATGTGGAACCAGCATAAATACTTGTTATTTTTTTAAGAGATTTTATATTAATTGTGATATCTAATAGAAGTTGTCTATTCAATCCAAATTTTAACGAAAAATCTACACTATATGTGACACTAAACACTGAATTTCTTTTATATTTTGATTGGTAATCAAATTGTATTTCTCACATACGAGATACACTAGTTGGTTCTGAAGATGTTGGTAGTGGTATATCTATGTTGTCTGATATAAGTCCATTACCATTAGTAGCACCAAAGCCACCGTGTATTCTAACAAATTGTATTTTATTAGGATTTTGATCAGCTACTCTTTCATAATAATTTAAATGGATATTATTAATGCCTCTTTCTGTTCTATAATCAGGGGTTTCTTGACCATATTGATTTGTTGTCGAAAGACCAGTAAATTGATAATCACGTGTTGTTGTTATTGTTGAAGATTCTAAACTGTTTAAATAAGTGTTATGGTTATTCAAAGGAGAAAAACTAGAGTTTGTTGGTCTAGGTCTATAGTTAGGATTAGGTGAAGTGCTAGTGCTTGTATATGTTTTATTTACTACTCATTTGTATTGTTTATTTTTATCTAGTGTATAGTTTGAGTGGTTTAATGTGCGAATAGAATCAAATAGATATGTTGGTTTAGATAAAATTAAATCTTTTTGTAATTTTTCTACTTTTTCATTTAGAACATCAATTTCTTTTTGTTTTTCTTCTAATTTTTCACTCATACCATTTGCTAATTCAATTCAAGCGGCTTTAGTTTTTTTAAATAATGATATAAGATCCTTTGGTGATGTTGAAGTAATAAATGTTCTTAAAAACTCTTTTAAATCTTCATACTTGACAATAGGTTCTTTTGATACACCCATTTTTTTGCAATATGCTTCAAAATCATTTTTGAGACTTTGGAGCTTTAAGTTTGTTTTAGTTATTGTTTCATCTACTTCATTTAGTCTTTCTTCGCTTCCCGCGTCTAGTGGTTCCAAGTACTCTAATCTAGTTCTTTCTAGTTCTTGTAGTAGTTTTTCAAAGATTTCTTTTTTAGTTGAATATGTTTCAGAAAAGTAAGTAATTGCATATTTTTCTTTTAATTCTTTGATTCGTTTTACAAAAGGAATGTTTTCTACTGATGAAGTACCATCTGCAGGGTTTAATATTCATAAAGATAATTTATTAATGAAATCTATAATTTCATCATAATCTCTTCCTTTGTTGTGTCAAAGTAATAACTCTTTGAGCAATCTATCTTGTTCAATCTTTTTAGATGCTAATTGTGCTTTTTTGTCATTAATATCTTTTATCTTATCTTCTATTATTTTATTTAACTTAGTTTTTTCAGTTTCTAAAGCATTTATCTCTTGATCTTTAGTTTTGATGGTTTCACCTTGTTTAGTGATGGTTTTACCTTGTTTAGTGATGGTTTTACCTTGTTTAGTGATGGTTTTACCTTGTTCAGTGATGGTTTCACCTTGTTCAGTGATGGTTTCACCTTGTTCAGCAATTTTAGCTTCTTTAACTTTTATCTCATTTTTTAAATTAATTACTTGACCATTCAAATCATTTATATTTCCATTAAGCTTTTGCTTAGTAGCTTCTAAGTCTTGAATTTGATCATTTAATGCTTCTTCTTTTAATTTAAAATACTCATTTTGGAATTCAATCATTTTGTTATTTAAATCATATAATTTATTGTTATACTCTGTAATTTTAGATTGAATAGTATTTAAGTTTTGGTTTTGAACATCATCTAATACAGTAATAGCATTAAACAAAGGTTCTAAGTTAGTCATTAAAGGTTTTAATGGAGACATATATGTCTCTAAGCTAGTTTCTTCAGCTTGTTTAACACTAGAAATATAAGTAGAGTATTTACTAATTAATTCTACTTCTTTAGCTTTTAAGTTCTCTAAGATTTCAATTGCTTTAGCTTTATTATTAGCCAATAATCTATTAGATGTTTCTAATTGCTCTTTAGTAGTATTTAGTTCTCTAGTTGTTGCTAGTAATTGAGTTTGGGTTTGAGCTAATTCAGCTTTTTTAGATTCTAATTCAAGTTTAATATTGTTTAATTCTAAAACTTTAGCATCATAGTTTTGTTGTAAAGTTTTTAAATCTTCTTGTAATTGATTAAATTGTGCTAAAAGCTCATTGTATTTAGCTTCTAAAGGTTCTAATCTAGTAGTTTTATATTCAGCAATAATATCATTGATTTTACTAATAGATTTTTCTACATCTGAACTAAAGTTATCTAAGTTATCTTCATTATTATCATTATTTAAAGCTGCTTCTAAAGCTGCTTTTTCATTTTGAATTAATTTTGATACTTGGTCTTTATTAGCATAGTTAGAATCACTATCAATAGTGTTTTTAATACCATCTAAAGCACTAATAATAGAACCTAAACTCTTATTTAAGTTAGTTTTAACATTAGCTTTTAAGTTAGTTAATGTAGTTTGAAGATCTACGTTTTTTGCTTCTAGTGTGGTATTTTGGTTTTCTAATTGAGTTTTTAATTCTTCAAGGTTAGCAATTTTTGATTCATTAGATGATTTAACTTCACTTAATTCATTAACTTGAGCTTTAGCAGCTTCAAGTTCTAATAAAGTAGCACTTAAAGTACTAGAAGTTTCATCAAATAATTGGTCATCTAAACTTGAAATCTCTTTGAAGAAGTTTTTAACATTAGCTGCTATTAAAGCTGTATCAATTCCATTAACCATAGTAAAATCTTTAGTTTCTTTAGCTTTAGCTAATTGGTCTTTAGTTTCAGCTAACATCGCTTGAAGTCTTTGAGCATAGATATTAACTTTAGATAATTTATCTTCTACAATTTGTTTAAAGCTATTAACAAATTGTACGTTAGTTAATAATGATAAGTCTCTAGTAGATAAGTTATTTAGTTTTTTACTATATTCATCTAAATGAATTAATTGTTGTTCTACAGTAGCAATTTGGTTAGCTATTACAGATTCTAAGTTAGTTGAAACTTGGTTAATTTCATTTAATTTGTTTGCTAAAATCTCTTTAGTTTTTTGAATTTCAGCATATAAAATAAGTTGTAATTGATTATTAGCATTATCTAAGTTATCTTTAATGCTATTTAGTTTTTGAATTGCTTTAATTACATCTTTACGATTATTAATTTCAATACTATCTACTTCTTCAAAAGATCTATTAATAATATCAATAATGACTGAGATATTATTTGAGATAGCTTCTGTTAAAGAAGAAGTATTAGCTTGAGCTTTAACAAAAGAATCTTTAACTAATTGTAGCTTAATCTTATAATCTTGAATTTGACGTTGAATTTCATTGTTAATTTCACTAAATCCTAATGAATTAATATCAATTTCATTATTATCATTAGTATTTGTATTAGAATTTTTAGATTTATCTAAAAATTCTTGTAATAACTTAATGATTTCATTTTGGTCAATGTTTTTAAAGTTATCACTTAAATTATTAATTGCTACTAATCTAGTATATTGGTCATTTAAGATATTCTTTTGAGTAGTTAGTTGTTTATGCTTGATTTTTCATTGTTCTAATTCAGATTGTAATCGAGCAATTTCGCTATCTCTAATAGCGATTTTTTTATTTAAAGGAATTAAAATTGAAGGAGTTGTAATACAACTACCAATTACTAAACCAGCTGTAGTAGCTCCTAAAATTATAAGTTTATTTTTTTTATTAGTGTTTGTCATATTTAATATATAAAAAATCTATCTTTATAAGATAGATTTTAATTAGGTGTTTATAAAACTAATATGTTTGATCGGTAGTATTTAAAGATGTTAAAATCAAACACATCTAAAAGTATATTTTTAGATGTGTTTGTTAAATAAGTTATTTATTATTAAATCAATACAACTTAAATTTAGCTTCTTCATTATTAAGTAAGCTTTGAATTTTGACTAAAATATTAGTATCAAGTCCTAAATCTAATATGTAGCTCGCTTTATCAGTAATTGATAAAAAAGTTTCTTTGTCAATTCTAAAAAAGTTATCTAAATCTACAAAATATAATTTTCTAGAATCATCATAACTTGATTTGATATTTAAAGCAATTTGATTTGTTAATTTATCGTTAGTTTTGATTAAATTAACAAAAATAAAATCATCTTCAATTTCAGCTATAGGTGTGATTAAACCAAATTTTTTATCATAATTACCTTTAAACTGCTTATTAACTTTTGGTTTAAATTGAAACAAAGCACATATTAAATCCATTGTGTTATTAAAACTCATTTTTACTCCTAGATTTTTCACAAAACAACTAATGAAATTATTTCCATAATTTATTATAGCATCATTATTGCTTAAAGTGCTTAATAATTATAAAAAGCTTTTAGATATTTGGTTTGGTTTTTGATAAATATGTTTTTTGATATCTTTTTTAAATATCTTGCTTTAAAATTAGAAAATTAAAGCAAGCATTTAAATACAACATATACAAAAGTAAGATGATGAACACCAAAATTTAATTTGATTTTATTGTTGTTAGAAGTTAAAAATGTAGATCCCTTTAGATAAATTAATACAAATTTATTATCTATTGATATTTTTAATTACTGAAGCCATCTAAACATTTAAAATATCATCAATGACAAAAATTAAACTATTTCATTATTTACCAATAATTGTTATAAAGCTACTTTTTTAATCATTTTTTATTATTTTTGATAATTCCAAAAATGAAAACAGAGTGAAAAAAGTTTTTAATTTTACATAAAAATACGTTAAAAAACTAATTTAAATTAAATTATTATATAATTTTAAAAATTAGAATTAAAACAATCAACCACTAAGGAGAATTGATATATGAACCATAAAACGAGAAGACAAATAAGAATAGAAATTATTCAAATTTTATATAAATTTGAACTATTAGAAACACCCATAGATTTAAAAACTATTATGGATGAATTCCCATATATCAATGATGAACAACTATTAACTATAAAGAAAATTGCCAAAAACTATGATTTTTTAAAGAAAACAATTTCCAAATTTATGAATCGAGATTGATCTTGAGATAGAGTAAGTCCTTTAATTCGTGGTATTTTATTAAACTCAGCTAATGAATTATTTTTCTTGCCACCAAGAATTGTCATCAATGAAGCTCTTGAAATTACTAAAACCTATTTCCCAAAAGCGAATCTAAGTGAAGAAGAACTTAAAAAAGATCGTGAATTTGATCACATTCAATATCGTTTTGTCAATGGTATTTTAGAAAACTACTATAAATTATTAGTACATTTAGAATACTATTCAGCTAAAGATGATGCTGTTTCAGAAAAAGAAAGTAAATAATTTAATACATTTATTGATTGATACACAAGGTTATAATTACAAGCAAAGAAAAATTACTTATAAATACTTTGCTAAAGTTCTTGCAGTTAATGAAATATTTAAGCAACAAAGCTTAATCATTAAGATTAACATCGATAATTCTCCAAGAGCATCCTATAATGATATAGGTGCTTTTATTTCATTTTTTGAAAGTTTAATTGAATTTAACAATAATATTAATGAAACTGAACAAGAAATGATTAAGAACTTTTATCGTTATGCTTTAATGCATTTAGCTTATAAAGCTTATGAAAAACAACAAGATTTACCTTTTTTATTAACCCAAGCTTATAATAAAGACAATGAAATAGAGTTAAATAATCAAAAACGTCAATATTATTATCAATTCCTTGATCAGTTCCAAAAAAGAACAATGTACAATCAAACTGTTATTAAATTATTAAGAAGTTTATAATGAATCAAAAAATTAGAGATCAATTTCCAATCTTACAAGACATCACTTATTTTGATAGTGCAGCTTTAGTATTAAAACCCAAAATAGCAATTGATGCAATGAATGATTTTTATTTAAATAAATCAATATCTTCTAGAACTGCTGATACACCTTTAGGTAATATAGTCAATCAAGTAATCTTAGAAACTAGACAAAAAGTAGCACATTTATTAGATGCAAAAGATAATGAAGTTATATTCACTAGTGGAACTACTGAATCAATTAATTATTTTGCTAATATGGTAAGTAGTCTTATTCAAGCAAATGATGTGATTTTACTTAGTGCTTATAATCATTCATCCAATTTAATTCCTTGGTTTGAATTAGCAAAAAGAACTAATGCAATCATTAAAATCTCTCAAAACATCATTGATGATATTGATGATAAAGTCAAAATTGTAGCCATTAGTCAAGAAACAAACAATTTCAACCAAAACTTTGATATAAATTTAATAGCTAATTATGCTCATAAGCATAATGCTATAGTGTTTTCAGATGCCGCTCAAGCAATTAGTCATCAAAAAGTATCATTAAATACCGTTGATGTAGTAGCATTTAGTACCAATAAGTTTTATGGACCTACTGGAATGGGAGTATTAGCAATTAAAGAATCAATTTTAAAACAACTTCGTCCAACTAAATTTGGTGGAGGAAGTGTTGATGAAATATTAAAAGATGCTAATTGAACAATGAAAAAAACTATTTCAGCTTTTGAACCAGGAACACCTGATTTAGCAGGATTTTTTATGTTTGATAAAGCTTTAGATTTCTTTAATTCTATAGGGTATGAAAAATCTCAAGCAATCTTATTAGAATTATCTAATTATTTACATGCTGAATTAAATAAATTAGATAATGTTCAAGTTTATACCAAAGCCGGAGATAATATTGCTTTAATTAATCTTTATTTAAAAGTAAATGATCAAAAAGTAATGATTAATCCTCAAGATGTAGCAACTTATTTAGGTGATAGAAATATTTATACTATTGCAGGAATATTTTGTGCTCCATATTTAAGAAATATTAAACAACAATATTCTTATTTAAGAATATCACTAGGGATTTATAATACTAAAGATGACATTGATAAATTAATCAAAGCATTAGCTAATGGAGGAGATTTTTATGCATTTTAACCAAAATCAAGCACGTGAAATCATAATGAATCACTATATTAACTCAAATAATAAACAATCTTTAACTAATTTTGATACAGTATTTAGTACTACTTGTTCAGATAAATTAGAAATTACTTTTACTAATAACAATAATGTAATTAGTGATATTAAATTTAATGGTCATGGTTGTGCTGTATTTATTGCTAGTTGTGATTTATTTATTGATTTAGTTCAAAATAAACCTTTAGCTGAAATTAAACAATTAGCAAGCAATTTTATTAAATTTATCAATCAAGAACCAATTAAAGATGATGTTATAGCTTCATTAGGTGATTTATGAGTTTTTTATAATGTTAAAACTCATTTAAATAGAGTTAATTGTGCAAGTTTGTGTGCAAAATACTTTTTAGATTTAGATGCTTAATTCATATATTTTTCATATTGATTTTGATTGCTTTTTTGTTAGCGCGATACGAAAAATTCGACCTAATTTAAAAAATAAACCAGTAGCAATTTGTAAAAATGCAATGCATGCAATTGCTGTAAGCATTAGTTATGAACTTAGAAATCTCGGGATTAAAGTTGGAGCTACTAAGCAAGAAATTTTAAAAAAAGAACCTAAAACTATATTTGTTGAAAGTCATTTTGAGCTATTTAACTATGTTTCAAGTGAAATTTTTGATTATATAGCTAAAAATATTTCAAACAAGATTGAAATTTCATCAATTGATGAGTGCTATATAGATGTTTCACATTTGGTTAATAATGATAATCAAGCTAAAGCTTTAGCTAAAAAGATTCAAAACATTATTCTAAAAAGATTTGATATTCCTGTTACTATTGGAATATCAAATAATAAATTTGCTGCAAAATTAACCACTAACATTAATAAACCATTTGGAATAGGTTTAACTAATCAAGAAAACTTTAAAAGCAATTTTTTTGATTTACCAATAGCTAAATATCATGGAATAGGCAAAAAAATTGCTTTTAAATTACAACAAATAGGAATTAATACTATTGGCGATTTAGCAGCTTGTAAAATAGATGATATAAGACTAGATGCGATTTTAGGTTCATTAACTTATAAGTATTTAGAAGTATTAAATCCTGATTTTACTCAACATATTAGTTATAAAGATACTCAACCTAAAGGGATAGGTAATGAAATTACTTTTAATAATAAGTTTATAAGTTTAGAAGAAATTCAAAATAATCTTAATAACTTAGCTAAAAAAGTAAGCACTAGAATGATTCAACATAATTTAGTTGGAGATGTATTAACTATTAATGTCAGATTAAATGGTAAAAAATGAACTAACAAACAAGTTAAATTAAATTCATTTACTAATGATTATTTAATTATTTTTCATAATGCTATGGCATTATTTAATGATTTTTTTGAAGAACAATTAATTCTAGGAATTGGTATAAGAATGAGTAATTTAACTAGTGTTTTTGATCATTATCAAAAACAATCATTATTTGATCAAATTCAAGATTCTAAAACATCATACCAAGTGCAAAAAATTATTAATCAAATCAATCGCAAAATTAAAAACAATATTACAATGACAATGAAAGATTATCAAAAGAAAAAATCACAAAGTGATTTTTTAGGTGAATTTAGTCAAACACAAGGAATATATAAAAAATAGGAGAATCAATGAAAATAGGAATTTATGGTGGAAGTTTTGACCCAATTCATCAAGGTCATATTAAATCTGCAAGATATGCAATTAAAGAGCTAAATTTAGATAAATTAATTTTTGTCCCAACTAATTGCTCACCTTTTAAAAAAAATAAATCAAAAACTTCTAATCAAGATAAACTAAATATGATTAATTTAGTTTTAGAAGATAAAATGGAAGTTAGTGATTTTGAAATCAAACGTGGAGGAGTTAGTTATACTATTGATACTGTTAAATATTTTGCTAACAAATATAAAAAAGATCAATTATATTTAATTATTGGTTCAGATAATTTAACTAAATTAAATAAATGAAAAGATATTGATACTATTAGTCAATTAGCTCAAATAGCAGTATTACGTAGAGAGGCAAAAATCAATAAATTAAACTTAAAAAAATATAATGGAATTTTATTGAAAAATCGTTTATACGATTTTTCATCAACTAACTTTAAAAAAGGATTTTTAGATTTAGTAGATGATAAAGTATTAAATTATATTCAAGCTAGAGGTTTATATTTAGAACAAATTATTCATAATAGTTTAACTGCTTTAAGAGCTAAACACTCAGTATCAACTGCAAGCTTTGCTGCAGAATTAGCTAAAGCACATAACTTAGATGCTAAACAAGCTTACACAGCAGGATTAGTGCATGATATTGCTAAAGAATGATCTATTGCTAGTTCTAGAAGTTTTATTCAAGAATATCAACCAGAATTAATTAATGCAAGTGATTTTGAACTTCATCAAATTTGTGGTGCTTTATGATTGAAATATGGATATAAATTACAAGATCAAGCAGTAATTGAAGCTGTAAGATACCACACTACTATGAAATTAGAAATGAGCGATTTAGATAAAATTCTTTTTATTGCAGATAAAATATGCCAAGGACGTAAATTCCCTGGAATTCAAAAAGTAAGAGAATTATGCTTTAAGGATTTAAATCAAGGTTTTAAAGAGGTAGTTTATCAAACTTATTTATTTAATATTAATAAAGGTGTAGAATTTAGTCCTCTTGCTTTAGAAATTTATCAAAAACATATGGGAGGAAAATAATGCAACCTGAAAGAATTCAAAAACTACTATCTAAAGCTGGTATAGCTTCAAGAAGAGAAGCAGAAAATTTAATTAAAGCTAAAAGAGTTAAAATCAATAATCAAATTGCTCAAATTGGTGATAAAGCTACCTTTAAGGACAATATTTTAGTTGATAATAAACCAATTCAAGAAGAAAACAAAGTTTATTTTGTTTTAAATAAACCACCAAAAACTATTTGTAGTTTAAAAGATAACTTCAATCGTAAAATTGTTACTGATTTAATTGATACACCTTATAAAATTTTCCCTGTAGGAAGATTGGATTATGATACTACTGGAGTATTAATTTTAACTAATGATGGTGATTTAGCTAATAAATTAATGCATCCTAAGTACAAAATTGTTAGAGTTTATCGTGCAAGATTAAATTCACCTTTAACTAAAATGGAATTAGCTAAGTTGAATAAACCAGTTATGATCAACAAAGCTTTTAGTAACCAAGATGTTATTCCAGTAGAAGGAACTAGCAAAACTTATTTTGTAATTTTAACCGTAGGAACTTATCACCATGTTAAAAAATTATTCAAAACAGTTAATAAAGAAGTTATTAACTTAAAAAGAATTGAATTTGGTGGAGTTACTGTTAAAGGAATACCTGTAGGAGAATATCGTAAGCTTAATTTTAAAGAAATTAAGATTCTTAAACAATTAACAGCTGATAAGTAATATAAATTAAGCTTAAAATCATGTGATTTTAAGTCTTTAAAACCAAAATCTCATTTCTTTCCAAGAAAAATGAAATTATTTTCAAAAAACTTCGATATACAATTTTAAACTTTATAATACTTTTGATTTAGATAATTCATAATGTAATATTATGAATTTTTTTATTAAATTTAAATATACAAATTTAAATTTAAAGCCTTATTTCATCTTTTCTTAGATGGGGTCCAATATATATATATATATATATATATAATGCTATGGTTTTAAAGATTTAAAAGAAAAGCTATATATAAAATATTTGTGATGTTCATTGGTTATTTTATTTATATCTTTTTGTATATTTAACTTTATGAAAGGATATAAAATGAAAAAAACAAAGTTATCGAAGAAAGTTCCTTTTGCAACAATTACAGTGATGAGTGCTTTATCACCTTTAGCTTTAATTTCTAGTAGTAATGATAATTATGATGCAGCTACTAAAACTTATACAGATTTTTATGGGGATACTTTATTAGGTAATAAGTACTTTTTTGATCAAAACAGTATTGATAAATATGTTGAGTTATCTAACACTAGACCACTTTTTGATGTAGATAACACTTTCTATAAATTCAACAAACAATATATTGATTATTATAATTCTGGTAATAAAGATAAATACTTTAAAGAATATAATGAAAATGGCAAAAAAAGATATCTTTGAAGCTATGATGATATTGATGGTATATCTACATACTATAAACCTGATTTATTAAACAATAATAATTCACAAGTTCAATATTTAAAAGATAATATTCTTAAAAACTATGAAGAAAGACATAATCTATCAACAGATAATACAACTGCTGCAATTAGAGAATTTAATGAATCAAGTAATTATAGAATCATTCATAAAAGTGATAATTTTGATCAAGAGATGTTTTCAACTTTTGCTGATAAAACATTTTCAAACCAAGGTGCAGCTCAATTAGTTAGAGTTGTTAGAGTTGATGATGGTGGATTAAATGCTCAAGAACAAACTTATAGATTTGAATTTGGTATGAATGTTACTAGATTTAGAGATCGAGCTTGAAAAGGTAATTTAACTAAATGAAACCAATTAATGAGAATGAGTATTATTTGATCAAATGATTTTGAACCTGTTTCACATCAAGATGTTGATGTAATTTGAACACCAGCAGATAACAATTATCAACCACATTTTAGCGGTAGAAAAGATTTTAAATTCCAATTAGAACCAAATAGACTTCAACCATTAAGACTAAATAGTCCTGATAATCAATATGGTTTAGGTAATCAAGGATCTACTTTATTTAAATACTATGGTGATCAAAATAAAAATGGTGAAAGTTGAGATAATAAATATCAAGCAGTTCATTGAAATTCTAATGATAAATTAACTTTTGGTTATATGAAGCTAATTAATCGTTATCAAGATTTAGAAGGAAAAATACCAACAAATAATTACAATGCTATTGTTGGTACAGATGTTAAAGTTGGTTTAGATACATTTCTTTCTTCATCACATACAGGTTTACGTCCAATTAATCGTGCTTTAGAAAATATTCCTATTGATATGAGTCAATATGCTAGACCTTTAAGTGAAACTTTTGGTAATGCTTTACAATTTTCATGAAACGCTAAAGATATAGCTCCTTGAGAACAATCTGGAACTAATATTTATATTACAATGAAGTTTAGAAAGAAAAATTTCTGACATCCTTCACATAAAATTAATGGTGATATGTCATATATAGGAGCAACTAACTTATATTCTCAAGATGCTAATAGTTTACATAATGCAGGATATGTATCAGCTGCAAATTTCTGAGTTCATAGACGTACCACCAATAGACCTTTACCTGTAAAATTAGTTTCAAATAAAGCTAATAGTACTGATATTAAATTTAACTTACCAATAGCTGATTATAACTATTATCAAAGCATAAATAATAAACTTGTTCAAGTTCAAGGAAGAATAAAAGATCCAAATCAAGATAAATATAGTGTTAATTCAAATCGAGAAGATATTGATCATTATGTAAAATCAGGTATAACTTTCCATGCTAGCTCTTTTAAAGATTGAGAACTTTGAGGTCCAAACCAGAGAGAAACAGGTATGTATAATCCAAACGAAAACCAACAATTTGTTTTTGCAGTACCTGGGGATATATCTGATAGTACTAGAAAATGAATTTTCCCAATCGATCAATTGCAAGGTATAGGAAGAAGTGTTGCTTCGCTTAGAGAAATAGAATGAAATAGAGCATTAAAAGCTACATCTAAAACCACTGATAGAGATTACTATAATGCATTTATGGGTGGAGGACCTAATGTTAATGCAGCTCCTAAGATTTTTAATGAGTACGATTTTGATTGAAATGATTTTTTCAAAACCACTTTTAATATTCAAAAACATTTAGATACCAAAGATAAATTCTTAACATTAAATCAAAAAGCTGACATTATTGCTAAAGCTGATAGTATTATTCAAAATTATGTTACTGAAGCTAAAGATCCACAAAACTTCAAAAATACCGATCATATAGTAGATGAATCAGGACACACAGTTGCTCCTTATGAAATCACTAATTATTCATCATACATTGCAAAAATGAAAGCAATTGAAAGCGAGATTAATGATTTAGTTGCTAAAAACTTTAGTGATTTAAGAGATGAAATTAATAATTTAGAATATCTAGGAGATAAATTTAAAAAAGAATTTAAGGATGTTTTAGTAGAAAATTCAACAGTTGCTAATTGATCATTAGAAACTGCAGTTCATATTAAAGATAATGCAGCAGCTTTAAATAAAAAAGCTAAAGATGCTTATGATGGTATAGTGGATGGAAACCAAATTGAATTTGGTTATAAACAGTATAGTGCTATTGAAAAAGCTCAAACAGTTGTAGGTGTAGCTTCTAAAATTGATGAAGCACGTTATCGTGCAAGATATCGTTTTTCAACAGAAGAGCCTAAAAAAGCTTATAGTGATGCAGTATGAAAATTATTTGGTTTATTTGGATATGATCAAAATGGAAATAGACATCAATTAGTTCATTCACCTGAATTAACTGATTTTAATGTTTCTAATATAGCTCCTGTAATTAATCAAATAGAAAAAGTAATAGGTGAAGCAAGATTAAAATTTAATTTATTAAATGGGCTAGATGCTATTAAAGACATTGATAAAATAGCTAAATTTGATTTATTTAGTGAAGAATTAAAAGAGTTTTATATCAAAGAAGCATATGATAAAAGTGATTATAATGATACAAATAAATTAATTGCTAAATTAATCGAGCTTAATGGAGAACCTAATACCAATAGAACAGGTAAGCCATTATATGATGCAAATCAATGATTAAACTCTAATGATGAATCTAATACTAGGTTATCTAACAATTATAAATACGCTGATACTAATAATCAAAATGCATATAATAAAGTCGTTAGTGATTTAAAAGCTTTATTTGATAATGATAAAAAGCTTAAATTATTAGATCCTAATACTCTTGAAAGACAAACTACTAAAGAACAATTAGATGTATTAATGGGTAATGATACTAAAGATGGAAGTATTGCTAAAGCTAAACACGATCTTAATGGTGATGCAAATCTTAAAGATTTAGAAAATAAAATTGATTCTTTACAACATTTATCAGATTGATTAAAATCTCAATATAAATCTTGATTAACTACTAGATATGAAAAAATTGCTGGAGGTAGAGCTTTATGAGAAAAACTTCCACCGTTTGATCAAGCATTAGTTAGATTAATAGATAAATTAAAAGAGTATAAATCTAAAGAAAATGATGTAGTTTATACTCGTTCAACGAATAAAGCTTTAGTTGATGCTAAAGCCAACGAAATTAAAACTAAATTCCAAAATGGAGCTAATAGTGATTTAAGTAATTTATCAAGCTTTAAATATAATGTTGATAATACTGCAACTGAAACCGATGCTATAACCTCTGCTTTTGATGCATTACTTAGAGCAATGGATGGTAAAGAAGTATTTGTTAGAGAAAAACAAGCAGAAATTAATAATTTACATCACTTTAGTGATAATGCTAAAAATAAATTTAAAGGATTAATCACTAAAGAAGCTAGTGTTAATGATATAAATAACTTAATTAATAAACTTAAAGATTTAGATAATCAATCAAATGATTTAACTACTAATTTAACTGATGCTAAAAAGCTAATTGAAGGAGATACTTCAGTTGATCCAACTAAATTAAGCAATTATAATAATGCAAGTGATGGTAAAAAGAATGATGTTGTAGTAGCTTATGATAATTTCAAAGATAAAATCAATGAAAATGGTCTTTATAGTGATAAATTATTTAATAATTTAGATAATGCTAATAAAGCTAATTCAATTGATACTATTAAGAATGATTTAAATTCAGCTAAAGAAACATTAAATACTGCAATTAATAATTTAGATGGTAATACTAGATTAGCTACTAAATTACAAGAATTAAAAGATCAAATAGCAAAAGCTAAAACTATTTCTACTGATGCTTCATTACCTAGCGAAGCTAAAACTGAATTAGATAATTTAATTAATAGTGTTGAATCAACCTTAGAATCTCATAAAACTAATATCAATGAATTGGAAAAAGATATTGAAAAAGTTAAAGATGCTATAGCTAAAGCTCAAGACGCAAAAGATAATAGCATTGATCAAGATAAAACTGATGCTAAAACAACTATTGAAGCATTAACTCATTTATCTACTAGTGCTAAAAAACATTTTACTGATGCAATTGATAAAGCTACTAGTCGTTTAGAAATACGTAATAAATTAAAAGAAGCTCAAGATTTAAATGATACTTATGCATCATTGATCCCAATTTTAACTGAAGCATATAATAAAATTGGTCAAAATAAAGATTCTAATGAGTTTCTTAATTCTTCAGATGATAAACAAAAAGCTTATAAAGATGCTTTAGCGGCTTTAAATACTTCAGTAATAGAAAATATTAATACTACTAATAACATTTTAGGAGTAAGCACAGATAAAACAAATGTTATAAGCTTAATTTCAAATTTATCAAATGCAATTAATGATTTAGATGGTAATGATAGATTGGCTAAATTAAAACAAAAAGCTAAAGATAAAATTAATTCATTAACTCATTTAAATAATGGTCAAAAAGATCATTTTATCAACCAAATTGATAGAGCTAATTTATTAACTGATATTGATCCTTCAAAAGATATTGATGCTGTTACTAGTGGATCAATTATTGATACTGCTTCAAAATTAAATGATAAGATGCAAGAGTTAAATAATTATTTAACTACTGAATTAGATCCAACATTAAAAAATAGAACTAGCGAAAATTATAAATTTGCTAATAATGATAAGAAAAATAAATTTGATCAAGTTTTAGATAAAGCATTAGATTTAACTTCTACTAATAGTGATAACAATGCTAATATAACTCAAGTTGAAAAAGTTTTAAATGATTTAAGAGATTCTTCAAGCAAACTCGATGGTTCAATTATCATTAATCAAGCTAGAAGTAATTTAGATCAAGCTATAGTTCAAGCAGAATCATTAATAAATAACAATGAAATAGATGATGAATTTCTAGAAGAATTAAATAATGCTATCGATCAAGCTAAAGCTAATAAAACTACTTATGTTGATGATATTGATAAATTAAAAGAAGCGGCTTTAGAGTTAAATCAAGCAACAGTAAAAACCAAAGCTAATACAATTGTTAAACAAGCAAATAAAGTTATCAAAAAACTTCAAGATGCTAAATTAAATGATTATGTAGCTCATTTAGAAAGATTAACTAATGAATTAGCTAATAATGCTCATAGTACTAGTGATTTAAGTTTATTAACTAATGCAATTAATGAAATTCACAATCAAATAGATACAGCAAATGTAATTTTTGAAGCATTTGAAGTATTAAATAAAATCACAGCTAAAGCAAATGATTTTTATGCTCATGATTTAACTTCTGATCTTACTGATAATTCTAATAGTGCTTTAACTAACGGAGTTAAAGAATTAAATGATGCAAAAAATAATTTAACAGCATTAATTAATGTATCAAACAAAGTATTTGATCAAACTCAAACAGCTAATATTAAATCAACTACAAGTGATTTAAAAGCTAAATTAGCTACTGCAGTAGCTAATTTAACAACTAATTCTAATAGTAAAACTAATTTATCAGCTAATTTACAAACAATATTTAAAGATTATATTAACAACTCTAACACTAGATATGATAATGCTTTAAGTGCTTATGATAAGATGAATAAATTAGATAATAAAATGATTGAAGTTGATAAAACATTAACTAAACATCAATCAACTAATAATACTATTAAATACATTTTAAGTAAATCATCATTACAAAATGATTTTGATAATAATATTAATTCACTAAAAGATTTAAAAGATTATATTAAAGATGAAATAGTAAATAAATATAGTAATTTAACTACCGATAATACTAATTTTGATAATTATTTATCAAAATTAAATTATGTAATTAAAAATATTGATACTTCATTTAATAATTTAAATGGTGAAACTAATTTGACTAATGCAACTAATAGTTTTATTGATGCATTAAAAAATGCCTTTATTACTAAAAAAGCATTATTAGATAATGGTTTTGGAGTTAATAAAGAATTTAAAGATCTATATAATAATTTAACTAATATAACAACTAATAATTTAATTAAATATCTTGGAGAATTAAATGATGAAACATCATTTAATATTACTAATATTAGTTTAAATATTAATACTAAAGATGATTACAAAAAATTACTAGAAGATACTAATAATTTAAATAAATTAGCTAAAAAAGCAGCTAAAAGCTGCTTAGATGATATATATGCTCAATATGATCAATTTATTAATTCATTAAACGCTAATGAAAAAGACGTTATAAAAAATAAAAATCAAACATTTATTCAAGAAAAAAGTATTTTTAACGTTAGAATTAATTCAAAATCTAATCAACAAATTATTACTAAAGCTAAAAAATTTGCTAGTGATTTATCTAAAATGAAGCTTGAAGTAATTAAATATAATGCTAAAGCTGAAATTAATTCATTAGAAAACTTAGATAGTTCATTAAAAACTGCAATTAATAATCAATTTGATTCAAAAACTGATGCAATTGAAATCAATAAAGTTAAACAAAATGCTAATAAATTAAATGAAGCTTATAATGATTTAAAAGCTACTATTATTAAATATAATCAAGCTAAAGCTAATAAATTATTATTTAATAATTCAGATCAAAACCTTAAAGATAATGCTGATAATGCTTATAAAGTAATAGCAGAAGCAACAAATCCTTATTTAAATGATTTAACTAATATTAATAGTGCTAAAGGTTTAATTGATAATTTAGCTGATGTTCAATCTAAAACTAAAGCATTAAACGATGCAGTTGATGCGTTAAATGGTTTAGATAAACTAGCAAACTTTAAAGATTCAGTTAAAGCTAAAGTTGATGCTTTAACTCATTTAAATAACGCTCAAAAAGAAGCATTTAAAACTCAAATTGATCAAACTAGTGATTTAAGTACTTTAGTTGGATCAAATATTGATTTAAATAATGTTCAAGAAGGATCAATTTTAGATCAAGCACATAAATTAGATACAGCAATGATGAATTTAAATAACTATTTAAATCCTGCAAATGATAATGATAAAGCAAATAGCATTATTTCTAGTTATAAAAACCATTTAGCAATTGAATATAAATATGCTTCCACTCAAACTCAAGATGCGTTTGATTTAGCAGTAAATACAGCTAGTGAATTATTAGATATAGAAAATGGAGCAAATAAAAATATTGCTCAAGTAACTGAGATATTAAATAATCTAAAAGATGCTAAAGCAAATATGGAAGCTAGTCAAGCTAAATTCATTAGTGATTTAACTAATGATTTAGATAATAGATTATCTAACACAATAGTGTCTAATCAAGGTAAGCAACACTTAAAAGATAATATTGTTAAAGCTATTTTTAACCTTAATAGTGATAATGCTAAAAAAGATGCTTTAGATTTAAAAGCTAAAGCAATTGATTTAATTAATAAACTTGATTTTATTAATTCTAAAGTTAATAAAGTTGATAATGCAATTAACAATAATCCTATTTTTGATAATCCTAGATTTAATGAAATTGCTAAAGAAATTGAAGCTGAGTTAAATAAAACTAAAACAGATATCCAAGCAATAATTAATAACTGAATAAATGGTGATGGTTCAAGCTATGATCCATTATTAGATGCCAATAGAGTATCAACATTAGAATTAAATACTGAATCAAACATTGATACTACTTCAAATGCAATTAAAAACATTAATAATAAATTATTTAACTTACTTCAATCATTAAAAAACTTAAATTATAATGCTGCAAATAGAGTAGTTAAATCAAACTTAGTTTATGATTATTCAAAATTAGCTACCTTAAAAGAATTATTAAAAGATTTAATTGATCAAAATGCAATTGATCAATTAAATGACATTAATTTTAGTAATAATATTAATAAAGCTATTGAATTATTAACTACTAATAACAAATTAGATCAATTTAGAACTAAATTAAATATTAATGCAACTGATGATTTAATTACAGAATTAAATAAACAATTGAAAGCTAATAATAAATTTAAAGAAATTGTTACTAGTGTTTTAAATATTAATCCTGATGCTGCTCCTAGTGATATTAATGATATTGATAATTGAGTAAATAATATTATTGATAACAATTTAGATCATACTGAGTTTATTAAACACTTAGCAAGTTACTTTGAAGATGTTCAAGCAAATGATATTGCAGCATTAAAATCTAATTTAATTCAAGCAATTAAATCAGGGATGCCAAATGAAGCTACTAGTGATGCTCATAAATTAAAAAATAGTTTAATATTAGATCTTTCATTACCAAGTTTACAAAATAATTTAGATGCTAAATTACAAGATATCTTTAACACTATTTCAAAAACTTATTTAAAAAATACTATTAATTCTAATAGTTTTAATAATTTAACTATTGATCAAATTAATGATTTTGTATTAGAGGTAGAAAATTCAAACTTTGATGCTTCAAAAATCAATTTAGCTGTTGATTATAATTTAGAAGTTTTAGCAGCAAAAATTAAATTAACTAATCAAGCAAATTCAATTAAAGCTCAATTAACTAATATTGATCCTTCTCAAGTAGCTATTATTAATGACGCTATTGATCAAATGGGTAATAATGCATTTAATGATTTAAATGATAATTCTGATATTGATACTTTATATAAAGAAGCAGAAACTAAATTAGTTAATGCAAAGAGCAATATTGATCAATTATTAACTAAAGTTCAAAGCTTTATTGATACTTTAAATAAAGCTATTGCAGTTAAAGAAACTCCAGTATATACCAATGCTTATAATTATTTATTTGGTGTTAAAAGTGATTCAGCAGCTAAACAAGCATTTGATCGAACAATCAAAGAAATCTTAGAAAATAATGTTATATCAACTAATGATCTCAATCATAAATATTTAGCTAAATTAGTTAATTTAAATCCAGAATTATTATTTGTTAATAATGGAGCAAATATTAATGATTATCAAAGTGTAATTAAACCATTACAAGATTTAACCGATGAAATTAATCAAAGAATTAATAAACTTGATGGATTAACCTTATTACAAGAGTTTAAAGATACAAATATCAACTATATTAATAAACAAAATAGTTTTACTAATGAATTAAAAGATGCATTAATTGCTCAAAGTAATGCATTAGATACTAATGAAAAACTATATAGTTTATATAAATCATTGTTTAATTTAAGTCATAAAGCTGATCAATTAGTCCATTTAATTAACTTAAAATATAGTTTAATTAATATTTATCACTGAAATAAAAATACTAATACTACAGCTGATGGAACTAATTTAAAAGAAGCAATTAATAATTATTTTGCAACATTAAACCAACCAAATAATTTATTAAAAAATAATTTGGTTAATAAAGATGATCTTAATGCAATAAATCAAGCAATTAAGCAAATTTTAGATTGATATAACTTAGATAATAATAATCAAACTGGATTAAATGGAACTAATGAGTTTATTAAAGAAGTTAATAAAGAACTTAGTCATTTATATCAAGATTCAATTAATAATAAAGTTACTTTAGTAGAAGTAAATGAAATTAAGGATGATTATTTAGCTAAATTAACTAAAGCAATTAAAGATAATTTAGCTAAAACTTGTGGCTTAGAAGATTCGTTATTTAATTTAAATAAAGCATTAATTGGAGCCAAACATAAGCAATATCATAGAATTTATAATGAAATTAAATTCTTAGAAGAAGAAAAAGCAAATTACACCAATACCTTTGATGATATTTATGAAAATGCTAAAGCTAAAGCCAAATTAAAAGCTTTAGCTACAGTAGTAGATTCTTGAATTGATGATATTTTAGTTGATCCAAGTTTATTAACTAATAACTTAGTTGGTGAATTAAATAATGCTATAACAATGTTTAAAGATAAAGTTGCTTCAACTAATAGCATTAATGATCAAATAGCTAAATTACAAGCTTTATTTGAAGCTTCGCAAGCTCAATTTAAAGATTTAGTTGATGCTAAAGCTAAATTAACTAAAGTAATTAATCTAGCAGATGAATATAAAGATAAAGTTTTAAATAATAACTTAAAAGATCAGTTAATTAATGAAATGAATAAAGCTAAAGAAGTATTAAAAACTACTGACATAGATCAAATTAATCATAAAACTAATGAATTAGATAACTTATTAACTAAAGTTAAAGCGATTAATGAATTAGATATAGCTAAAGATTTATTAGAAAAAGTGAAAGATGATTCTAAATATCAAGATATTAAAGATACTTTAGACAAAGCAATAGATAATGCTAATAGTAAAAAAGATTCTAATGATACTAAAGAATTAATTGATGCTAAAAATGATTTAGATAACGCTATAGCTAAAACTAATTTAGATAAAACTATTACTGATGCTAAAGATTTAATTAAGGAACTGGAAAAAGAAAATCCTAAATACAAAGATATTATCAATGACTTAAATAAAGTCATTGATAATAATTCAAATACTAATACTAAAGATATTATTGATGCAACTAAGGATTTAGCTAAAGAAATTGATAATTCTAAAGCTAAAAAAACAATTATTGATGCTAATAATGTAATTGATGAAATCAATAAACTTCCTGAAGATCTAATTGATAAAGATACTATTAATAGTGATTTAAATAATAAGATTAAAGAACTAGATAAATTAATCAACGATAAAGATGCAAGTTCGAAAGATATTAATAATGCAATTAAAGATTTAGAAAAAGCAATCACTGATGCAAAAGCTAAGATCGATAAAGCTAAATATGATGATTCAATTAATAAAGCTAATGACATTATTAATAATCCAAATATTGATTCAAAAATCAAAGATGATCTTAAAGATATCGTTGATAAAGTTAAAGATAATATTAATAAAATAACTGATCCAAGTTCTAAAGATTACATTGATGCTAAAGAAATTTTAGATAATGCAATTGAAAAAGCTAAATTAAATGATGTTATTAATCAAATCAAAGATTTTATTAATAACAACGATAACAAAACAATTAATAATGAACTTGATAAAAATATTAAAGACTCATTAGATAATATTGAAAATAAATCTACTAGTGAAATCAAAGATGCTAGAGAAAAATTAGAAAATGATTTAGCTAAAGCTAAATTAGATAAAGCAATTAAAGATGCTAAAGAGTTAATTAAAGAATTAGCTAAAGATTCTCCAAAATATGATGATTTAATTAATGATTTAAATAATCATATTGCTCAAAAAGATCATATTGATCCTAATGATACCCAAGCATTAAATGATTTAGCTAATAAGATCAATAAAGCAATTAAAGATATTAAAGCTAATAAAGCTATCATTGATGCAAATATAGTAATTAATAAAGTTAATGAATCAAGTATTGATCAAGCAACTAAGGATCAAATAGTAGATAATATTAATCATTTAATTAAGGAATTAAATGATTTAAAAGATAATAATGGTTCAAAAGACGATATTAATAATGCAATAGATAATTTAAATCAAGCAATTAAAGATGCAGAAAAAGAAATTGATAAAGCTAACTACAATGATTCAGTAGCTAAAGCTAAAGAAATTATTAATAATCCAAATATTAAACAAGACATTAAAGATCAATTAGACAATGAATTAGCTAAGATTGATAATGATTTAAATGCTATAACTGATCCAAGTTCCAAAGATTATATTGACGCTAAAAATAACTTAGATAAAGCAATTGAAAAAGCTAAATTAGATGATACTATTAATCAAATTAAAGACTTCATTGATCATTCTAAAGATGATTCAACTAATAGTGATTTAGCTAAAAATATTAAAGATGTATTAGATAACATTGATAATAAATCTACTAGTGAAATTATTGATTCAAATAATAAATTACAAAATGATTTAGCTAAAGCTAAATTAGATCAAGCGATCAAAGACGCTAAAGAATTAATTAAAGAATTAGCTAAAGATTCTCCAAAATATGATGAAATTATTGATCAGTTAAATAAAATTATTAGTAAAAAAGATACCCTAGATAACACTGATACTAACAAAGTTAATGATTTAACTAAAGAAATAACTAAAACAATCAAAGATGCTAAAGTCAAAAAAGCTACTATTGATGCAAATGACATTATTGCTAAAGTTAATGATTCTTCAATTGATAAAAATTCAAAAGATCAAATCATTAATAAAATTAATGATTTAGTTAAAGATGTTAGAGATACTAATAATGATAATTCATCAATTACAGATATCAATAATGCTTTAGATAACTTAGATCAAGGTATCAAAGACGCAGAAAAAGATATTAATAAAGCTAAATACAATGATTCAGTAAATAAAGCTAAAGATGTTATTAATAATCCTATAGTTGATACTGATACTAAAGACCAATTAGCTAAAGATCTAAAAGAGATAGATAATAAGTTAAATGATGTTATTAATCCTAGTGCAAAAGATTATTGCGATGCTAAAGCAAAAGTTGATAAAGCTATTGCTCAAAGTAATTTAAATAACGAAATAACTAAAGCTAAACAAGCGTTAGATCAATTACAAAATAATGGCGACTTTAAACAATTACCTAATAATTTTGTTAAATCTATTACTGATAAAATTAATAATTTAATTAAAGATGCAGAAGATACTTTAAATAATAAAGATGTTTCAATTAATGATTTAGATACCAAAGCTAAATCATTAAAAGATCAAATGGATCAAATTCTTAAAGAAGTTGCAGATAAAATTAATGCTTTAACCAAAATCATCAAGGATGCAATTGATAAAATTAATGGTTCAAAAAATCTTGAACCTGAATTAATTCAATCAATTGTAGATAAAGCTAAAAACTTAGACAATGAACAAGATCTTAATAATCTTGTTCAAGATACTAAAGATTTAGATGATTTAACTGGAGTATTTATTGATACATTAAATCAAGCTAAAGATCTTCAAAATGATGATCTTTATAATAAAGCTCCAATTGATAAGCAAAATAATTTAGATCTTGCAATTGATTTATCAACTAATAATAATCTATTAGGAAAAACTAATAAAGGTAATACTTTAAATAAAGATATTATTAAAGATACCATTGCTCAATTACAAAAAGCAATTAATGACATTAATAATCCAAATTCAAATAAACCTTGATACTTAATACCTGTTGGTATTTTAGGTAGCTTAGCATTTTGAGTTGGTGCAGTATTAACCAAAAAACGTAAAAAATAAACTTTTAAAACTTCTAAGTAGTGCTTAGAAGTTTTTTATTTAATTTTAGGGGCCTTTAGTGCCCTGCGTTTCCCACTTTATACCTAAAATAAAAAACCGACCAGATACCCTAGCGATCTAGTTGGTTTTTTTGTTCATTTTTAAAATTTCTAGGGTAGTTTTAATTAATTTCATTATTTGATAATGAGTTTCACGTTCTTCGTTTCAATTTGATTGTTCTCTTACGAGAATTTTATTTTCGTATTCTTTGTTTATTCAAACCTCTTCAATCGCTTTTACGATTGAGTTCTTTGTAATTGGTTTTTCTAGGTTTAATGTTGTATTAACTTTATAAGTTAGGTAAGTCATCATAACCAACGAAATAAAACATAAAGCTATATGACCTAAAATATGTTTTTCTGATGAAAAATAAATTGGTCTAAGTTGTAAGTTTCCTTTTCAAAACCTAAAGTTTTCTTCGATTTTTCATTGTCTTGCATAAGTATCAATAATTTTCTTAGCATCTAAGTCAAATCTATTGGTTTCATACACATAAAATCCATCAAACTTTTTATCTTTTTGTATTTTTTCATGATCTAGTGTGTAATAAACTTTATTATCACTTATTTTAAAATATTTGTGTTTTTGTGAATTTAAGCTTTTAACTGGTACTTTTCCATTCACAGCTGATCGATTAAAGATTTTTTCAAACACTTCTCTATCATGTTTATCTTTTTCGTATCTTTTTTCAGATCAAGTAGCAATTAATCTACGATTATGACCATTTGGACGATTTTTTAACCCGTATAAAGAAGGATTTGTAATTTCTTTATAAAATAGTTTTTCATCTAAACTTAAATAATGTGAACCATCTAAAACTCAATTTTTAACATCACTTTTTGATCCTTTTAATTTATAAGAGATTATAAATTTATAACCTTTTTGCTCTAAAAATCTTATGTTTGAACTAACGCTCATTCCTCTATCGGCAACGATAGTAACATTCTTGATTTTGTATATTTTTTCAAGTTCAATCATAAAAGGAATAAAAGTTTTGCTATCAGGGGTATTACCAGGAAAAACTTTATAGTGTAAAGGGATTCCGTTTTTATCAGTGATCATCCCGATAACAAACTGATCTTCTTTAAATTTTCCATCTTTTGAATACCCAGGTTGTTTCAATCCTTCTTTGTCAAAAGTTTCAAAATAAATTGTAGTGCTATCAAATCATAAAACTTCAACTTCACGATCTTTGTTTTCAATAATTGCATCGTTAATATTTTGTAACATTTGCTCTCTGTTGTCATAAATGTAGTCTAATGAGCGATAAAACGAGTTTTTGCAAGTCGCAAATTTATTAGTTTTCTTGCTATTTAAATATGTTTGTAGCATTGATTGTGGTTTTGATATTCTTTGAAAAATTTGATATTGAACCAATAAATTTAAATCTTTCTTTCTTGTATCTTTACATTTTCTAAATAGATCAAAATGATCAAATAAACCAGAAATTACTTCTAAACCAGGATATTCTTCAAAAACCTGTCTTTTTACATTCTCTTGTTGAGTTTTTTCGTTAATAAGTTTTAAAATATCTTCTCTTTCATAGTGTATTGGAGCGTCTTTCAATATACCTTTTAGGTATTCAACTGGATTTTCTCACTTTTCTTCATAAACTTTGATATTTCCAATTCCAAACTTTTTAATATAACCTGGTTTTGTTGAATCTTTTAAACATGCTGATAAATATGTTGCATATTGAGTTGTTTGTTTAGCAATAACTCAAGCTAAACCTTTATTAACTCTTTTTCTTCCTCTTACTTTTTTGGCCATTATACCTCAATTATACACTATTTTTCTATCTCTATACCGAAAAAAATTATTTTTTATTATTATTTATAATAATAAAAAATAAGCAGCTTAAAAAGTGCTTATTTTAATACGAAAGTGGGAAACGCAGGAGAATATCAAGAATCAAAAGCTAATAAAGAGCGAAATTAATATAACAAAAAGCAACTAACTATGTTAGTTGCTTTTATAATAATTTTATACTTCGATTAAAGAAACTACTTTAGTATCACCTAGTAAGTTTCTTCCATTTAGTTCTTTAAGTTCTAAAAGAACAATAACTTTTTCAACAATTACACCTTGAGATTCTAAAAGCTTAATAATAGCTTTAGTTGTTCCTCCTGTTGCAAGAACATCATCTACTATTACAGCTTTTTGACCTGGTTTAACAAATCCTTCTTGAATTTCTAAAACATTACTTCCATATTCTAAATCATATGACATTGAAATAACTTTACCAGGTAATTTATTTGGTTTTCTAACCATAATAAATGGTTTTTTTAAAACAGCTGCTGCTGGTGTTCCAAATAAAAATCCTCTGGCATCTGGCCCAACAATAATATCAGCATCTCCACAATGTTTAGCTATTTCATTGATAGTATAATGTAAAGCTTCTCCATTAGCCAATAATGGTGAAATATCTTTAAATAAAATTCCTTTTTTTGGAAAATCAGGAACATCTCTAATTAATTTTTTAATTTCCATTGTTATCCTTAATTAATTCTTACATCTTCAAAAAATTCAAGTACATCATCTTCTTCAATATTATTAAAGTTTTTAATATGAGTACCAAAATCTTTACCTTTGACAACTTCTTTAGCGTCATTTAATTCTCTTTTTAGTGAATCAATTCTACCTTCGTGTACTAATTTACCTTTACGGTAAACTTTAACTTTAGATTTTTCTCTAACAACTCCGCTATCCATTAAACAACCAGCAATTTTACCAACTTTTGAGTAGTAAAATACTTTAACAATGTGAGCTTCTCCAATTTTTTGTTCTTCATAAATTGGTGCTTTTTCACCTTCAAGTAATAATTGACAATCATCAATAATTTTATAAATAACACTGTGAGAAACAATATCAATTCCTTGATTGGTTGCATTTTGTTTAATTGCAGGAAGTACTTTGATATTAAAAGTAAAAATTGTAGCATTTGATGCTTGAGCAAGTAATAAATCTGAATCACTTACATTTCCTGCTGATGCACTAATGACTTTAATCATTGCATCATCATTTTCTAAACCATCAATTTGGTGCTTAATAGCTTCAGCAGTACCTGCTACGTCACTTTTAATAATAATGTTAATTACTTTTTTACCATCAGTATTAGTTGTGGTATTTTGAGTAATTGAATTCAATTTATCTTGATTGTATTTTTCTTGAGCTAATTTCTTAGCAAATTTTTCATCATTAAAACCAACAAACTTATCACCAGCATTAGGTGCATAATTTAAACCTGAAATAATAGCAGGAGATCCTGGAGTTACTTTGTCAATAATATTCCCTTGAGGGTCTTTTAACATTCTAATTCTTCCACATTTGCTTCCAGCAACTAAGAAATCACCTTTATATAAGGTACCATTTTCCACAATAATAGTAGAAACAGCTCCTACACCTTTATCAACTCTAGATTCAATAACTGTTCCAATTGGATAACGTTTAGGGTTAGCTTTTAACTCTAAAACATCTGCAAGTATCATAATAGCATCAAATAAATCTTTTAATCCTTGACCTTTTAATGCAGAACCATAAACAATTTGAGTATCTCCACCATATTCTTCAATAATCACATTACATTCTGCAAGCTCACCTTTAATACGATCTAGGTCTTTATTTGGTTTATCCATTTTGTTAACAAAAACAATAATAGGAACTCCTGCAGCTTGAGAGTGTTGAATTGCTTCTTTGGTTTGAGGCATAACTCCATCATCTGCAGCAACTACTAAAATAACAATATCAGTTACTTTAGCACCTCTTGCACGCATTTTAGTGAAAGCTTCATGACCTGGAGTATCTAAGAATGTAATCTTATTCTTTTTGTGTTCAATTTGATAAGCTCCAGTATGTTGAGTGATACCACTACTTTCAGTAGCTACAATATTTGAATTTCTAATTTTATCAATTAAAGTAGTTTTTCCATGGTCAACATGACCCATAATTGCAATAACAGGTGTCTTTTTAACTAAGTCTTCTTCTTTATCTTCGAAATTAACTTCATCTAAAAAGTTAGTTGCATCAATATTGGTTTCTTTTTGAAAATCAAAACCATTTTCTAAACATAATTCTGCGATTTCTTCTTCTTCTAAAATGTGGTTTAAATTGTACATTTTTCCTGCTAGGAAAAATTTCTTAATAATATCATTTGCATTTAATTTAGTTTTTGATGCAAAATCACTAATTGACATTTTTCCAGTAAAAATGAAAATCCCATCTTTAAGTTCTGTTTTAGTGGTTTGAAGTTGTTGTTTAATTTCATCCACGTTACTAATTCTATTTTTCTTGCTCATTAAGCACCTCCATAAGTTGTTGTTCTATTGTTTCATAAGTTTCCTTTGTAAAGTTGGTTCTAAATACACGATTTAAAGCTTTGGTCTTTTTTAATTTAGCTCAATTAGTTGCATTAGGAATAAAATAAGCTCCTCTATTAGGTAAATTTTTATTTAAATCCAATGTTACTTCTTGAGTTTTTTTATTATAGTTAAATCTAACTAATAAACTAATATCAACTATTTGATTAGTTACTATACATTTTCTTGTATAAGTTTTATTCATCTTCTCACTCATCATCAAAATCATTTAAATCTAGATTTGAACTAAGTCCATAATTAGCTAAATCATTATCCATTTTGAAGTCATTAAGTTCGATTTTTGATTTTTTGTAAGCTTGTACAGCTTTTTTAGGTTTTGCTTTAACTTCGTTTTCTTCTTTAGTTTCTACTTCGTCTTCAGCAATAAACTCTTCATCAAATATTTTATCAATTTCATCAACAAAATCGTATTCATCTTCATTTTCTTCAAGTTGAATATTTAAATTTTCTTCACTGAATAAATTATCTAAATCACTTGAATTAATAGTTTTATCTTTTGCTTTCTTTCTTGAATTACGTTTAGTTGCAGTTTGCTCTGATAATTCCAATTCCTCTTTTTCGCTATTAGCAATAAAATTAGCAACATCATTACTAAATTCACTTAAATCAATTTCTAGACCTTTAAAGTATTTATTAACTTTAGAATGTCTATGATTTGCTTTAGCAGTATGGAACATTGGTTTTTCATATAAATAACGTTCTTTGAATTCAAAATCTTTTTCTGTAGCTTCTTCAGTAGTTAAAATTTCTAATTTTACTGCAAGTAATTTTGAAGCTAATTCAATATTAATTCCTTGTTTACCAATTGCAACCATAATGTCATTTGGTTTTACAATAGCAATATATTTACGTCCTTGAGTAACTACATCAAGTACTTTTGCTGGAGATAAAGCATTTTTCACATATTCAAGCATATCTTCACTATAACGAATGATGTCTACTTTTTCTCCTTTTAATTTATCACTAATGGCTAAAATTCTTTTAGCTCCTTCACCAAAGATTGATCCAACTACATCATAATCAAATTCTTTTTTAGGATTACTTTGAATAGCAATTTTAGCTCTTACTCCTGGTATTCTTTGGATTTTAACAATTTCAATATCACCATTAGCAATTTCTGGGATTTCATTGTGCATTACATCAAAAATCTCTTGTGGAGAATCAGTAGATACTTCACAAATGCTTAATTTACTATCAGGATTAATACTCTCAAGATAAACATCAATAATTCCACCAAGTTTAATATCTAATTTTTTATTTACTTTATTTGAAGGTAAATAAGCAGTAACACCATCTTCAAATTGTAAGTTGTATGAACCTTTAGAGTTTTTATTTAAAACTTGGGCACGAATTTTTTGACCAATACGATTTGAGTATTTTTCAATAATTCTTTGTTTTTGAGCTAATTTTAAAGATTGAATAAATCCGTTTTTAATAGCAATTTTGGTTTTACCAGGTAAAACATCAAAATCAATTGGTTTTGAAATATAAACAATTCCATCTTCTTCATAAGTATCAGCTTTAAGCATTCTTGCATCATCTTCAGTGATGTATGAAATTCTTTGAATGTCAACTTCTTGCTCTTCTCCATCATGAAATTCAAAATCATTATCAACAATTTCACAACGTGAGTTTAAAATTAAAACACTTTGTTGGTCAATGTCTGAAATAATTTTAATTTCAGCATCAGGATCAATATCACGATTAATTGCTTTAGCTAATTCTTCTTCAAAAATTGCTAATACTTCTTCATATGGTAAATCATATTCTTTAGCATAACCAGTGATAATTTGAAATCACATTTTTTGTTCATTGATTAATGTTTTATTATTTTTTGTAACTTTACTCATTTTGCTCCTTAAAATTTAATATATTTTTCAACATCTTTGATGTTGTCTTTGGCAATTTTTATTTTTCTAAATTGACCTTTTTTGTTTCATTTAACTAAAATTTCATCACCTAAATCTTCTAATAATTCAACAACAAAGTGATTTAATCCTTCAAATGATTTAACTGTATTGATTTTAACCATTTGATTTATATATAAATTAATATCATCTAAATTAATCTCTAATGGTAATCCTGCGGATTGAATTGATAAAGACATTTTTTCTTCATCATATCAATCTTGCTCTATTATTCAACTAAAAATTTTTCTTGTATATTGTTCTACATCATTTAAATTAGTAGTATTAAGTGTGATTTCTAATAAATCAGACTTTAAACTTGCTTCTAAAATTATTGAGCCAAATTGATTAGTAATTGCTTTTTTGTAGTCCATTTTTGCTCCTAAAAAATATTAAAGAGTTGCATATAGCAACTCGATGTACATGAATTATTTTTATTATATCATTTTATAAATAAAGCCTTTAGACTTTTTATTTTAGTTATGAAATTTTGCTTGATATTTACATATTAATTAAATATAAATAAGCATCATTGCAGTTTAATTAATATTAAATTAATCATTTATAATATATATAAATTATAGAAAGTGATCAAGATGGATAAAAATAAAGTAATAGATAAAATAATAAATGAATCATTAGACAAAATTATGTCTGATAGATTTGGTAGATATTCAAAATACGTCATCCAACAACGTGCATTACCAGATGTTAGAGATGGTTTAAAACCGGTACAAAGACGGATTTTATATTCAATGTTTTCTTTAGGATTGGATAATGATAAACCATATAAAAAATCAGCTAGAATTGTTGGTGATGTTATAGGTAAATATCACCCTCATGGAGATTCTTCAGTTTATGAGGCGATGGTTAATATGAGTCAATGGTGAAAAATGAATATTCCACTATTAGATATGCATGGAAATATTGGTTCTATTGATGATGATCCTGCAGCTGCTATGCGTTATACTGAAGTTAAAATGGCTAAAATAGCTAATTTAATTTTAGGAGATATTAAAAAGAATACTGTGCAGTTTATTCCTAACTTTGATGATTCAGAAATTGAACCATTAGTATTACCTTCAATTTTTCCTAATATTTTAGTTAATGGTGCTAAAGGGATTGCTATAGGAATGGCAACAGAAATGCCACCACATAATTTAGGTGAAATTTTAGATGCAAGTATTGCAAAAATTAAAGATCCATTTATATCAAGTGATAAATTATTAAAAATTGTTAAAGGTCCAGATTTTCCTACTGGAGGAGTAATTAAAGGAACTAGCGGAATTAAAGAAGCTTTATTAACTGGTAAAAATGATAAAGATAAAATTAAACTTTTTGCTAAATATCAAATTTATCAAAAAGATAAGCATCAATATATTGAAATCACTGAATTACCTTATGGTGTTGTTAAATCAAAATTAGTTTATGACATTGATGTTTTAATTAATAACAAAGCAATTGATGGAATTATTGAAGTTAAAGATCAATCTGATCGTGATGGAATTAATATTTTAATTACGCTTGAAGCTCAAGCTAATGTTGATAGTATCTTAAGTTATTTATGTCAAAAAACTTCATTACAAGTTAATTACTCATATAACAATGTGGTAATTAAAAATAATTCTCCTGTTAGTTTAAATTTAAATGGTTTAATTGAATCTTATATTGAACATATTAAAGATATTAAACAAAAAACTTTAACCTATGATTTAAATAAGTTTCAATTACGCTTAGAAATTGTTTTAGGTTTTATTAAAGTGGCTGAAATTACTGATCAAATTATTGAAGTTATTCGAAAAAGTGAAGATTCAAAAGCTGGAGTTATTAATAATCTTCAAAGTCATTTTAATTTTAGTTTAAATCAAGCTAAAGCTATAGCTGAATTAAAACTTTATCGTTTAAGTAAAACTGATGCTAAATTATATTTAGATGAAAAATTAGAACTTGAACAAGAAATTAAACGTATTTCAAAATTATTGAATGATGAAAATGCTTTTAATCAATATTTAATTGAGCAACTTGAACAAATTAAAACTAATTTTGCTACTCCAAGAAAAACTAAAATCGAATCAGATGAGTTTGATTTTAGTTTCCAAGAATCGGATTTAGTTAAGGAAGAAGAAGTAAATATTGGTATTTCTCGTCATGGGTATATCAAACGTATTTCTCAAAGAATTGCTGATAGCAATGATTTTAATAATTATGTATTAAAAGAAGAAGATTACTTAATCCATTATGATAAAGCTAACACTTTAAACAATTTCTTAATTTTTACTAATTTAGGTAATTATGCAATTATTCCAATTTATAAAATCAATGAATCTAAATGAAAAGATTTAGGTATGCATTTAACTGATTTTGTTGATATTAAACCTAATGAAGAAATTGTCTCAATTATGGAAATTAAAAATTGAGAAGCTTGTTTATATGTGGTATTAGGTACTAAAGATGGAATGTTTAAAAAAACTTTATTAAAAGACTTTTTAGTTTCTAGGTTAAATAAAACTTATACAGCAATTAATTTAGCTAAAAATGATATTGTAGTTAATGCTTGTTTAAGTAATGGAATGAAAGATATAGTTATATTGACCAACAATGGTTTTTCATCTAAATACTCAGAAAACGATTTAGGTCTTTATGGACCTAAAGCTAAAGGTAATAAAGGGGTATATCTTTCATTAAAAGATACAGTTGCAAGTTTTGTGCTTGCAAGTAATGATGATGTAATTACTTTTATTACTGATAATGGATATCTTAAAAAAATTAGAGCTAAAAAAATTCCTTATATTCCTAAAAACATTAAAGGTAAACCAATTTTTAAAGATGAAAAAATGCTTGAGTTTAATATCTCAGATATGTATGCAACTTACAAAAATGATATGTTAATTATTAAAGATACTTTAGGATCTACTTTCTTACAACCTATAGAAACTTATAGTTTCTCTAAAGCTAATCCAAATTTAATTGAAATAACTGTGGATAATCTTTATAAAGTTCGTATTAAAAAACATTATAAAGATACTTTAATGAATCAAATAAATTCATATGTTCAAGAAACAATTGAAGAAAAAAATACTTTGATTAACAACAAAAAAGAATTAGAAAATATTGAAGATAATTTAAATGATTTACTCTCAAAAATTGAAGGTAAATTAAATAAAATCAAATAGATTATTTAATTAATATTATTAAAAGAGAAAATTACAAATAATCCAACTAAAAGCAAAATAAAATATTCTATGTTACTTATATAATGTGCATAATGAAATTAATTTAAAATAAATACCACAATTTATAACAATAAAGCTAATTTAAAACTAATAATCAAAATTCTTAATAGTTAATTTATACTTCTAGCACTAGAATACTAGCTAATATAAAATTTTTATATTTTGTTTTTTAATGTAAAATATTGTTATTAATTAACAAATAAGTTAATTATCAATTTTAAATACTTAATAATAAAAAATAGTAAAGGAAAACATGCGTAAAGTAGTTAGATTAAAAAATAAATTACGTGCAGAAAAACGTGCTAAAAAACTTGCTAAAGAATGTGCAAGAGATAAAAGAAGAGCTGAAAATGCTAATGCATAAAATATGTTGATTTCAACATATTTTTTTTACTTAACTTATGATTTGCTAAAATAATTAAAAGGTATTAAATTCAATAAAATAAAAAGGAATTAAAATGAGTTATAAAGCACTATATCGTAAATATCGTCCTAGTAATTTCGATCAAGTTATAGGACAAGAACACATTGTTGAAACTTTAAAAAACATTGTCCAATCACACAAAATAGGTCATGCTTATTTGTTTTCTGGTCCTAAAGGAACAGGAAAAACTTCAATGGCTAAAATCTTTGCAAATGTCTTAAATTGTATGCATACTGATGATTTAGTTTCATTATGTAATAATTGCTTAACTCAAAGTGAAAACAATTTTGATGTTTTAGAAATGGATGCTGCGTCAAATAATGGTGTAGATGAAATTAGAGATTTAAAAGAAAAGATTGAGCAAGCTCCAATTAATGGTAGATTTAAAGTTTATATTATCGATGAAGTGCATATGTTAAGTAAAAGTGCTTTTAATGCTTTATTAAAAACCTTAGAAGAACCACCAAGTCATGCAATTTTTATTCTTGCTACAACTGATGTGCAAAAAATTCCTTTAACTATTTTATCTAGAGTTCAAAGATTTAATTTTCATAGGATTAATGATGCTAATATCATTAAACACTTAACTAAGATTTTAGATTTAGAAAAAATTAAATATGAGCCTAAAGCTTTAAAAGCAATTGCAAGATTATCTAGCGGTGGAATGAGAGATGCTTTATCAATTGCAGATCAAGCTAGTGTATTTAATAATAATTCAATTACATTAGATAATTTAATGGAAAATTTTGGAATTACTTCTAGCGATCAAATTATTGAAATTATTAATTTAATCGCAAATCAAGATTTAATTAATCTATTAAATAAAATTGATCAAATGCAAAAAAATGGAGTAAATTGATTTGATTTTCTTTCAAATTTAATCACCATCAATAAAGAATGATTAATCTATGTAAAATGTCAAGACCCTTCAATGTTAGAAGAACTGAACATAGATCAAATTAAATTATTACAATTAAATGTTGATTTATCAATGAGAATCAATGATATTTTATATGATATATTTATCAACTTAAATAAAAGTGAATTTCCTTTTGAGTTTATTGAGCTAGGGTTAATGAAATTATTTAAACAACAAATTAATAAACCAATTGAAAATAATATTTCAATGGTGGAACAAATTACTCAAAAACGTAAGCAAGAAACTAAAAAGATTGAACCAGTTGCTCAACCTATAGTTAATCCTGCTCCAGTAATTCAACCAATAAAAACTCAAGATAAAGTTAATGTTGAACCTATTATTAAACCTGAATTTAAACAAGAATTTAATAATCAAGAAACAATAAATAATACTATTGATTATGAATTAGATTTTGTTCCTAAAAATATTAATAAAACTACTAGTAAAAATAATGAATATTCAATTGATGAAATAGCACATATAGCCTATTTTATTAATTCAAATAAAGAACTTAGACAACAAAGTTTAAATCAAACATCAAACTGGAAAAAGATTTTAGCTAGTGCTTCAACTAATCCTGATTTTCAAGGTCAATATGATATTTTTCGTAATTGTGCTTTAATTACCGCTCATGAAGATGTTTTTATTTTTAGATGTGAAAATGATGAATATGTAAATCAAATTACTAATAATAAAACTAAATGAATGCAGAGCTTTTTTAAAAATTATTATCGTAAATACATTAATTTAATTGCTGTAAATCCTAAGACCTTAAATGAGGTTAAAAATCGTTTTGATATTATCAAAAATGAGAATAAAATTAATAGTGCTTTCAAAATTCCATCACCTTTAATTGAATTAGATGAAAAATCTCAAATTGAACAATTAAATGAAGATGCACTTAAAATATTTGGTGATACTATAAATATAATTAAAGAATAAGGAGTTATTATGAATCCAGAATTTATCAAAAGAATGAAAAAATTACAAAAAGAATTAGAACAAAAACAAGCAGAATTAGAAAATAAAGAATTCACTGTTGAAAAACAAGGTATTACAGTTACAATGAAAGGGAACTTCCAAGTTCTATCAATTAATATTGATGAAAGCTTAGTAGATCCTGAAGACAAAGATATCATTGAAGATTTAATTTTAATTACTATGAATGAAATCATTGACTTAATTAAAGAAGAACAAGAAAAAATCTCACCACAAACGCCTAGTGGTCTTGGATTTTAATGCTTGATACTTTTAGTATCAATGATTTTATTGATCGAATTAAAAAAATACCAGGAATAAGTAAAAAACAAGCAGAAAAAATGGTGTATTGAATTCTTAACACTGAACAACAAGAAGTATTTTTACTATCAAACGCTTTTAAAAAAGTTAAAGAAAATGTTACTTTTTGCTTAGTGTGTGGGAATGCTGTTGAATTAAGTAATTGCAACATTTGTAATGATGAATCTCGATTAAATACTCTTTTAATTGTAGAAAATGTTGCAATTATTGATAAAATCGAAAAAGCTAATATTTACAAAGGTAAATATTATGTTTTTAAGCACTATTTATCAGATGCATCATCATTAACTAAGTATCAAAACGAAATTGATAAATTAATAAATCACGCTAAACAATTTAGCGAAATAATATTAGGTATTTCACCTGATTTAAAAGGTGAAATGACTAATATTTTATTAAAAAATAAGCTAGAAGCAGTTGGGTTAAAAACATCTCAATTAGCTATTGGAATACCTTTAGGTGCTTCTTTAGATTATATCGATCCACTTACATTAAAATTTTCATTATCTAATCGACAAAAATAAAGGAGTATATATGTTTATATCATTTGAAGGACTAGATGGTTCAGGTAAAACTACTATTATTGGTAAAGTAAGTCAAAAATTAATTAAGGATTATCCTTTTTTAAATATTGTTTCTACTAGAGAACCTGGTGGAAAAGACATTAAAGAAGCTGAAAAAATTCGTGAAATCATTTTAGATCCTAACTCTTTATTATCTCCTGTGGCTGAAGCGTTATTATATACAACTAGCAGAAGAATCCATTTAGAAAGAGTTATTTGACCTGCTTTAGCTAAAAATGAAGTAGTTTTATGCGATAGATATGTAGATAGTTTTTACGCTTATCAAGGATTTGCCAGAAACTTAGGTTATAGATTTGTTAAAGATATGACTCATTTTGCTATTGAAAAAACTATGCCTGATATCACTATTTTCTTTGAAATCACTCCAGAAGAAACTTTAATGCGTAGAGAAAGTAATAGATTAATTAAAGATCGTTTAGAAAATGAAGAACTAGATTTTCATCACAATGTTTATGAAGGATATCACCAAATCATTGAAGAGGATCCTAATCGTTTTGTTATTGTTGATGCTAATTTAACTATTGATCAAGTATTTGATCAAGTTTATAATCAAATCATTAATCATCCTAAATTTAAAGAATACTTAGCTAATTTAAATGTTAAATAATAATGTAATTAAAATGTTAAATGATGCCAAAAATAATAATAAATTGGCTCATTTATATTTATTAGATGTTCCAAAAGAATATTCTTGTGATAATGATTTATTAAACATAATTAACATTATTAATAATCAACAATTAGATAGCTTAGATGAGAATAACATACCTTTTAATATTAAATTAATTGATGGTAGTTATCAATCAATTAAAAAAGAAAGCTTGGATAATTTGTTTTATCAAGCTTCTTTTTACAATCATAAAGATTTAAAACAATTATTAATTTTAAAAGAAATTAATAATTGTTCAATTCAAGGTTTAAATTCAATCTTAAAATCAATTGAAGAGCCTACTGATAATACTATTATTATTTTAACTACTAGCGATATAGCTAATTTATTACCAACTATTATCTCTAGAGCTCAAGTATTAAAACTTCAAGCTTATAGTGCTAAAGATATTTATGCTCATTTTATTGGTAAAGGTTTTACTGAACCATTTGGTTTAATTAGTGGTTATTTAACTAATGATTTAGATTTAGCTTATAAATATGTTGATGATCAATATATTGCTTTGTTTGATGAATTATTATCATTAATCAATGATGTACAAAAAAATCCTTATGCTTTATATCACTTTTTAAATCAAAATATTTCAAAAGATGATATGACTAAAACTAATTTCTTGCTTAAAAGTATTAAATTAATACTACAAGCACAAACTAAGATACAACATACTACAAAAAATAAGTATGTTGTATCAATTTATAAAATCAATAATAAACTCTTAAAACATAATCAAGGTTTAATGACTTATATTTTAGATATTAATCAATTTTATAATGCAATTAAAAATGATGGTAATTTCACTTTACATAAAGAAGTTTTATTATTAAAATTAATGGAGTATTATGGCTAAACTTTATATTGTAGGTGTTCCTATTGGTAATTTAGAAGATATTACCTTAAGAGCATTAAAAACCTTGCAAGATTGTAATATTATTGCTTGTGAAGATACTAGAGTAACTAAGAAATTGCTTTCTTGTTATACTAATGCTCCATATAATTACTTAATGGATAATAAAAAATTATTAACTTATAATAATTACACTGAAAATAAATCAGCTAAAGGAATTATTAATTTAATTAACCAAGGAAATGATGTGGCTTTGGTTTCAGATGCAGGAATGCCAGTAGTTAGTGATCCAGGATTTGAAGTAATTAAGCAAGCTAGAGAAAACAATATTGAAGTTGAAATTATCCCCGGAGTTAATGCTGCTATTACAGCTTTTGTTGCTTCAAATTTTACTTCAACTTTTAGTTTCAATGGTTTTATCAAAGATAAAACCCAACAAAGAATTAATGAACTAAAAAAACTTGACATAGGTACTTATATTTTTTATGTTTCTCCACATAAATTAGAACAAACTCTAATTGATATTGATAGCGTTTTTGCTAATAATGCACAATTGTGTTTAGCTAAAGAATTAACTAAAATGTATGAAAAGTTTTATTATGGAACTGCGTTAGAAGTTTTAGAACAATTAAAAAATGATAATGCTATCAAAGGTGAATTTACTTTAGTTTTAAATATTCCTAAAATCAAAAGAGTGAAAGTTTCTAAATATAAAAAAGATGATAATTAAAAATACTAGATATGAAATCTAGTATTTTTAATTAAACTCAATTTTTTGACTTAAACGGTTATTAAGCTGAATTTTCTTCTCAGGAATAATAGGATTTACTTGTCATTTATTTCAATGACATTCTCTAATAAATTCATCAATACGATTTATTCCATTATGCTCTTTTAAAGTAATAACAACCCCAAACCTAATACCTTCTTTTTTTTCTTTAATACTTCTTTTAGAAGTTTTAATTTCTAAACCTCAAGTTTTACGAGAATATGATTTTTTTGCAATAGGTCTTTTGTTTATGCTTTCAGCAATGTATTTAACATTATCTCATTTTCGATATTGCTCTCTAACTTCAGTTTCATATAAATAAGGATTTTGCTTAATTTCATCATCATTTTGCTTTTTATTTTTAATATCAATAATTGTTTTATTATCATTAACTCTACCAAAATGTATATTTAACTCAGTATTTGTATAATCTACTCCTTGGTTTCTATTGCAACGAGGAAAATAACACATTGTTGCTTTTGCAAAATAATGAAATTTATCATCTTTTAAAGGTACAGGAAAATTATAATTAAACGTATTTCATTCTTTACTAATATCTGAAATCACAAATTTTATTTCATCTTTTTCTGATTTAATAATTTGGTTAATGTGTATAGGTACTATACCATGACCGTATAATGCTAATTCATCAGCTGATATTTGATCATTTCAACCTCTTGCAGCATCAATAATCATTGCTTTAGCAACTTCTCTATTAAGTTCTAAAACATCAATTAAGTATGATAGTTTTCTAGCAATTCAAGGTGCTGCGTATGAAGTACCTGTTACAAATACTTCTCCATTTGGATCATATGCTTTAATTTTACATTCTTTACTTCCACCATAATAACTAACATCTGGTTTTAAAAAGAATGATAGAGCTGGACCTTTTCTTGAATATACTGCACTTTCATTATCTTTAGTAACTGAATTTACAACTAGTGCATTTATTGAATCTGCAGGAGAACCAATTTTTAAATCTTTATCTCTAGATTTTTTATTAGTTCCTGCAATAACAAAAATTACATTATTTTTATATTGAATTTCGTCTAAAATTGCTGCTTCTGCTGAAATAAAATTATCATTAATTTCTTGATCGCTACCTAAAGATATATTTCATACTCGAATATCTCTATTGGCTGCAATAATTGCCTTTATTTTTTTAATAATACTAAATGATGAGAAGTTTTTACCATTGGTAACTCCAAAATGTCTAACTTTAAATCTTCCACATCCATCATCCAATCAAGGATTTAAGGTTGGTCCATCTACAATAATTGAAGAAACTGTTGTTCCATGAGCATAAGATCCTAGATCTGTAGATACATTATTTGAAACTTCATTTCTAAAATCTACTCATTTAGAAAAATAAACATTTTCATCAAATAATGTATCAATAACTCCAATGGTTGGTTCATTAGCAGGTTCAGGTATAGTTATAGCACTTTTTGTTTCTTGAGAATTGTAATTCTCACTATCTAATTTAGTTATATCAACAGTGCTCATTGAAACTAAATATGGTGCTTTTTCCATTAAAATCTTTAATTGATCATCATCCAAAAACACCGTATTATTGTCTAAAATCCTTGTGCTTAAAATATCTATCCCTAGTTCTTTAAACAAAGAAATAGTATCTTGCTTGACATCAAAGATTGTTATTAAATTTTGTTTTAAATCAAATGATGCTTTTTCAATGCTAAAACTTTCAATATATGAAGCATCTGCTATAACTCCTTTAAAAGCAGAGATTGATAAATCGTTTTTATCAAATAAATTGGAATTGACTATATTTTTATTGTCAAATGTTTTATGATCCATTTTACCATTAAAGAACTTATCTAATTTAATTCTTGTTTTTTGTAATAATTTAATGCTTTTATTTAAGTTTTTGGATCTTATAAGATAAGTGATTATATGTTTTGTTTTTTCTTTATTAAATTTTGCACCAACTACAGCTTCATTACTTTTATCACCCATTAAAAGTGTTCTAATACGATTACTTTTTGCTGCAATTTTATTGTAATTAACACTTAATAATATCCCTTTAAAGAATCTTGATTCATTATTTCAAAAACTTTGTATGTCTTGAAGTTGTTTCTCCAATCTTAGTAAAAAACCTGAAGTAACAACAAAATTACCATTCATTTTAATATTAAAACCAGTATGTGATGGTCAGGAATTTTGCTCGAAATGAATACTTTTAAGTTCTAAAACGTTATTCATTATCCATTACCTCTTTGTTTAGTTTTCTTGCTACAGAACTTTTTGATTGATTTTTTAATTTTTCAATTTCTCTAATGGTAAACCCTTGTTGATAAAGCTCATCAATAGTTTTATCATCTAAATTACCAATTAAACTATTGTATAACCTTTTTAAATAGTTAAATTCATCATCTAAATCACTAAAAGCTAAAGATGTTCTAATAATATTCTTTAATTCCCCAGGATTTGGTAATTCATTAGCTAAGTTAAGAATCTTTTTAAATAAACGAATGTCTTTAGTGGTGTTTTTAAAATTCTTGATAAATAAAGATAAACAATTTTGAGCAACTTCAATTAAATCTTCTTTTTGATATCTATTAAAATCAATGACTGCATCAAATCTTCTAGTTAATGCCTTATCCATATTTTCATATAAATTAGTTGTTGCAATTACAATAACATTTTTATTAATATAGTTTAATTTATCTAATTCTTTTAATATAGTGCTAGTAGCTCGACCCATTTCTCTAACATCATTACTATTAATTCTATCTAGTGCAATTGCATCAATTTCGTCAAATAAAATAATTGCATTATCATGATTAGCAATTCAATTGATATCTTTAAATAATTCAGTGATGTTTTTATTAGTTTGTCCTAATTTACTATCAATTAAGCTTTCAAAATTAACAATAAATAAAGATCTTTCAAGCATTCTTGCTATATTTTTAGCAGCTTCAGTTTTACCAGTTCCTGGTAGTCCTTGAAATAAAAATCTATTCACTCCAACATTGTGATTAATCGCATTTAAAATCCCTTTAATATCTTCAAAAATAGGATATGGTAAGTTTAAAGGTTCAAGTTTTTTTGTATCAACATAATTTATAAAATCAGTATCAAATTGCACATCTTGAGGCACAAAAACTTGCAATTCAGTGATTAAACTTAAAATATAATCACAAATATCTTCATCACCAATGCTATCAAAATACCTAGCAATAATCTTAGCTTCGTTTTTGAATGATCTTTCATCTTTATCATAGTGATATTTAATTAAATTAACAACATTTCTCTTTTCCATTTTTATGCTCCTTACATACAAAAATTATAGCACATATGGGACATTAATTTTATATATGGGACAATTTATCATAAATATTTAAAAAGTACTAGGTTAATAAAATCTAGTACTTTTTTGCTTTTTGGATTAATAAATGTTTGTTATTTATTAGATCAAAAATGTTTTTTTATATTCATTTAAGTTTAAAAAATAGAACTTATACATATATGTAATTTTAATGTTAATGAATACAATATTCATAAACACTTAGCTATACCACTTAATGCTTTGAATATATATATATATATATATATAATAAAAAATATTAGCTTTATATTTATTCAAAATAAATAAGCACAACAAATAAAAAGGAGAATTAAATAAAATGGAATTATATTCAGTTATTGAATATTCTGGTGGTACAGACCCAGATTGATTAGTATGAAAACATCCTAACTCAATGGTTAATCGTAAATCTAAATTAATTGTAAGACCTGGTCAAGTTTGTGTTGTTATTAAATCATGTCAATTGCTTAAAGTTGTAGAACCAGGTACTTCAAACATTGATTCAGAGTGATTACCAATAGGTAAAAAAGGTTTCACTCGTTTATTTGGTGGTTCAAATGCTTATCCACTTGAATTTTACTTTGTAAACAAAAGATTAAAATTAGATTTAAAATGAGGAACTGCTACTGATATTAAAGTTATTGATCCTAAATTTAAAATTAGTTTTGGATTAAAAGCAAGAGGTCAAATGGGAGTTTCTATTTCTAGATATGACTACTTAATTGACCGTTTAATAGGTTCGTTTGATGAAGATGGAATTGTTAAGTTTTCATTTATTAGTCAACAAATTAGAGGTTGAGTTAATCAAAACATTAAACGTGTTATCTCAACAGCTATCCAAGTTAAAAAATTAAGTTATTTTGATATTCTACCTAGAATTAATGAAATTAATGAAGACTTTTTAGCAGCAATTAAAGAATTTACTGATAGATTAGGTATTGAAATAGTTACATCAAGTATTGAAAGTATTGATGCAAGTGATAAAGATATCGAAAGATTAAACTTATTTGTTGATAAAGGTGCTGCTTTAGATTACTATGGTGAAAATTATGAAAAAGTTCGTGGTTATGATGTTTATGAAAATATGTCTAAAAACCAAGGAACTGTAGGTGCTATATTTGGAATGAATACAGCTAGCTCAGTAACTGCTGGAGCTAATTTAATTCCAAATAAAAAATCTAAAAAAGAAACTAAAATACTTATAAAATGTCCTGAATGTAATAATAATGTTGAACAAAATGCTAAGTTCTGTAATGAATGTGGTACAAAGATGATCAATAGTTGTAAATCATGTAAAGAAGTTTTACAACCTAAAGCTAAATTCTGTGTAAACTGTGGAGAAAAAGCTTAATATGAAATCAAATTTCTTACAAAATCTTAAAAGTTATTGATTATTCTTATTTATTAGTACATTAATATTAGCTATTTTTGTTGCTATTCCTGCAGTATTAGATATTCAAGATAAATTTGGTGAAATTACTGTCTATCCTGATAATACAGGACAATTAATTTGATATATAGTATTTAAAGCTTATGCTATATCATTCTTTTTATTTGTTGTTTACTTTATTGCATTTAGCAATAAATGTGCAAGAACTGTATCAATTTATTTAATTATTATTACCTTAATTTTACAATTTACACCTTTACTTGCTAGAACATATACTTTAATGCTATTTTCAATGGGGCTAACAGGTGCAAACATTACTTTATTTATTCTTATGACTATTGTTTTAATTGCTTCATTGCTTTCATCATTTATTTATATTAAATCAAGTATTAAAATGGCTAATGTTGATAAGAAATTTAAATCACGTGAAACATCACTTAGATCACGTTATGAATCAGATGATCAAAATCACTACAAAGGATTATATTAATTATGTCAAGTCAAAATTGTGCTCACTGTAATGCACCCATTACTTCATTAGATGCAACCAAATGTGAATATTGTGGTAATATCGTTAACTATGATATTCAAAAAGAAAAACAAAAGAAAGAGAGAAAATCTCCAAAAGCAGAAGTTGTTAAAATAATTAATCACTACTACCAAGCACCAGAACAAACAGAAGAAATTCCTCCAATTTCATATTTCTTAAAAGAAATTGAAGCAAACACTATTTGATTTAGAGTTTGAAAAATGTTTGTTTATATGATTCTATTTGCTATTTCAGCAACAGTTTCTATAGTTTTATGACAAATAAAATCAGTTGGATATTATGCTTTAATCCCTTGATTTATTGCTATATTTACAGGTTGATTCTTTTTAGGAAACTTAAGAAAAACAAGAAGATTATTCATTGGTGGTACAGACATTATTAAAGCCTTAGGTTTAAAACATAGTTGTAGATTAGGAACATTCCCTGCTTTTTGAGGAATGTTCATTACTGGATTTTTCTACTATATCACTTTAAGTTCCACAATACTTATTGGTACAGGTCATTTTCCACAACCTATAGCTTGACCTATAGTTTGTTTAGCAATAACATTAACTTTAATGGTAGTATTTTTCATCCTTCAAAGAATCACATATAAAAGATTAGAAAAATTTATTAATCAATACAGAGATTAATTTAAAAATACTAGATATCTATCTAGTATTTTATTTCTTACTTTATATTTAAAATAAAACTTCATCAGATGATGAAGTTTTTAATTTTATTTTTCTTTATATTTGTAGTTACTTATTTGTCCATAAACTAAAGGATTTTCTAAATATTTTTTATAGTGTTTTTCACTTTTTAGTGTTCATAATAAATATGGAATATTAAATTTGTCATACTCTTGAGCATGTTCATCATAAATATCAATTCAAGGATTTAAGAATGAACAGATTTCTAAAATTCTTAATGGATCAATTTCTTTAAATGCTGTATGTTTCCATCATAAAAATCCTAATTTATATGATGGATCTAATTGATGCATTCTTTCAAGAGAATTAAAGTTAAATGATGAGAAAACGATTTTATCTTTTTTCTCATAGTATTTAAAACTAATTAAATTATGAATGTGTCTTTCAATATCTGGATATTCATAAACATCAGTTTTAATTTCAATGTTAATAATTTTAAATTTATCTATATATTTATCTAAAAAATCTTCTAAAGTGAGTAATTTTTGACAAGGAGTAGTAACTTTAAAATTTGAAGCATAATTTAAAGTTCTTAAAGTTTTAAGTGATGAACTTTTAATCACGTGATTGTGATTAGCTGTACGTTTAGTATCTTCATCATGGATAATAACTAAGTTATTATCCTTAGTTAAATGTACATCTAATTCAACTCCATCAAACCCAAAAATATGAGCTAAATTAAAAGCTAAATCTGTATTTTCTGGAGCTATAGAACTATAACCTCTGTGGCCTAAAAGTAATTGTTTTTTAATCATTTTCTAACTTTCTTCAACGGTGGAATGTTAAATTATATCTACTATTAAATCTTGCATTTGAAATATATACTGCTAATCCTGCAAGTAGTCCTATTATTGCTATAACAGCACCTATAGCAATAATAATTTGATAAGCAGTAGGATCAGTATAAGTAAAAGTAGGGCCTGCAGAACTTGCAGTATAGTTAAAGTATTGACCATGACCTGCAAGTGCATTTGGAATTTCTCTTTTGAATGATGAAACTATTGGTGTTGAGATTTGGAACATTCAGGCATCAGAACTAAACCCAACAAATGATAAGATAGCTGTAATGGTTCCATATGTTTTTTTAGGAATCTTAATTTCTCCTTGTTGTGCATATCTTAAAGTTACCATTATTCATGAACAAGAAACTATCATAAAGAACAAGACATTCATCACAATGAATAATATTCACATAACTGGTGTTGAGTAAGTGATATATGATCCATTAAATCCAGGTATAAACATAAATGTTAATACTAAAATAACTCCAACTCCAGTAGTCATAACTAATAAAAGAACAAAGGATCTAAATCCATCAGATAATTTAGCTAATACACTAGACATAGCCATTCTTAGACCATAAATCCTTAAAGCAGCTAAAATTGTAAATGTTAATGCCGGAATAGATAATGAAGCTCCTAAGGTATTAACCATTAATTGGTTTAAGTAGTAGGTAAATGTTGATTGGAACATATACATTCCAAGCAATAACACACTTAAAGCTCATACTTTTCAATCTGAAATAACTTTTACAATAGTTTTTCACTCTAAGCTTGATTTATCTTGCGATTCTTTTTCTTTAACCAAGAAAATCAAACCAAGAAGTAATATTAATAAAAATCCTGAAAAGGCAAAGATATAACCAGCAAAAATAGCAGAAGTTTTAGCATTAACTGCTTTAATTGCTTCTGTATTAGTGTTATCTACACCTGCTTCAACACCTTGAATAATAGAAAGAACAATTACTCCACCAATACCAGTGAAAATAACTCCCATTAAACCATTAAATCCACCTTGTAAGCTATAAGCTAAAGCTTGATCTTTTCCTTTAGCTTGTTGAGACACAAGTTTTCATAATGGAGTTCAGAAAAATGGAGTAGTACTTACTCCTCAAAGAGCATAAATAGCATAATATTGATAATTTAAAAGTGGTGTTTTTTCAATTGATCCACCATATAAAATTAATAAAGCAAATCAAACAGCTCCCACTATTGTAAGTGAAACACCGATTATCAATAATTTCTTAACTGAGAATTTGTCAGCTAATCAACCTCCAGGAAGTTGAGTTATTAAAGTAACTCAACCAACTATGGCTGCCATTTGGGTAAATGTAGCTTCATCTACGTGTAATTTGGTATAAGTATTCGGAATAAAATTTCTAATGTAATATGGTAATGCTATAACAAAAACATCTAAACCTGCAAGAATAATCAAAATGATTATTTTCTTTCAACCCATTTCCTTCATTCTAGAGATTAAACCCATTATAAAACACACTTAAAGTTTTTATCTCTTGGACCTTTGATCGCATGATAAATATCAACAAAATAATAACTTAGTCCAATGGTAATAAAAATTGGTGGAAAGATTGAAATTAAAATAGTCATTTGGGTGATTGTATCTTTTAGTGCTTCGTTGTTCATATTAGCATTTTTATAACTAACAAAATAGTAAATCCATAAACCAACTAAAATGTTAATTACACATAAAAACATTAGTTTTGTTACTCCTGAAATCTTTTTACCTAAATAAAATCTGTCTATTCCAAAAAATCCAAGAAAAATTGAATAGTAAATTACTTTTTGCTTTGATAAATTTGGATTAGAATCTTTACATCAGTAATCAGGGATAACATTTTCTTTAATTATCCCTTTTTCAACTAATTCTTGACCTCTTTTGATGTCATCTTCAATTTGTTTTTTTGTAAGAAAAAATTTTCCCATATTTTTCCCTCCATATTTATCATAGCACTTATTTTGATTTATTAAGTAATTGTTTCCATATTTTCACAAATTTTTCATAAATTTTTATTTTTCTAGGAAGTCTAACACCACCTTTACTGCTTCTGCTTTATTTTCATATCATAAATTATGACCACATTTAGGTACTTCAAACACTTGGATATTAGGTTGAACGCTTTGAAAATATGCTTTAATCTTTAAACGATTAATAATATCATCTCCTACACCGTATATTAAAGCTAAAGGTTTATTAAATTCCTCTATAGCTACTCTAGTTTGAGCTAGAAAATCATAATCTAACATACTATTACCTAAGTTTCTATAATAAGGTAAATCATCTTTATGTTTAATAAATCATTCTTTAGTATTTTGATTAATTTGTTTATTAAATAACATCTTTAAAGGATGATAATATGATCTTTTAACAAAAGCTAATTTAGCTAATAATGTTTTAGCTTCAAAAGCATATTTTAATTGCTTTTGTATTTCCATTGATGTTTCATTCAACGGAGCAATTAATATCATCTTCTTGATTAAAGGTTCTATTTTAGCACTTAACACCATTGCTATAGCTCCACCCATAGAATGACCAATTAAATAAATATTATTAAGCTTTAATGATAGTATATATTGATATAAAATATCAATATAACTATTAATATTCATTAACTCGGGATTACATTGACTATCTCCATGACAAGGTAAATTAATTGAGTAAATGTTATATTCTTTAGATAATTCTGGATAAAAATCATTGAAGTTACTATAATCCGCAGTTACTCCATGAACAAAAAAGACATTCTTGTCTTTTTTGTTATCTATTTCTAATGTTTGTAATTCTAAATTCTTATAAATAAACATAAGGCCTCTTTCTTTTTTTATGCTATAATATTAGAGAAAACGCCGTCATAGCTCAGTCGGCAGAGCACATCCATGGTAAGGATGGGGTCGCTGGTTCAAGTCCAGTTGTCGGCACCATTTCATTTTTGACCAATTAAGACCTTATTAGGTCTTTTTTATTTACCCTTACCTACTATTATTATAATATTTTAAATAGAAAAAGCAGACCATTTGGTCTGCTATGATTATTAAGACATATTATTAAAAAACCGATTTATCAAATTATATTTAAAAGAAAGGTCGAAAATATAAATTAAATAACACAAAAGAAAACTTTAATGTAAATATAACTTTGGAGTATAAAAAACTATAAAAACTATCTAATTAAAATGATTAAATTTTAAGTATCAAAAACAAAAGAGGTACATAAAATTATTTAAATTAGTGATAAATCGGAAAGGGAATTTTAAAAATAAAAACAATAAAAACTTTAATTACAAATAAAACACTTTTATTAAATGTGAAATATAATGAGTGCCACCATAACTCTACGATGGCCATATTATTATAATTAAATATAAGTACTTTGTTTTAAAAATTGAATGTAATATACACCTTTTTAACAAGATTTTTGACCATACATATTAAAAAATGTCTGTTTAAATTAAGTTGTTTTCAAATTTTTAATTTTAGGCTTAATCTATTTAGTAATTAATTCTTTAAATCTAATATTGATTAAAGCTATTTAATTAATATTAGATGCATACATTTATTAGTTTATAACTAATAAAAAGTTATATAATGTATGCATGTTAGAAAATTTTACAAATAAACAAACTGATGAATTTGTTGTTGTAAAAGATAAAAACAGAACAATGTTTTATGGATTAACATTAACATTCTTTTCTATTGCAGTATTGTTAATGTTTGGTTTATCTTTTGCAACATTATATATTCTTAGATCACAATTCTTTGTTGAATTATTTTTAAGTAATAAAGGTCTTTATTTAACTATAGGCTGAGCTGTATTACTTATTGCAACTATATTTATTATATGATTTTTAAATAGAATGAAGCTAGTTGGGTTAATTATTTCCTTCCCAATTGTCTTAATTACATTATCTTCTGGTATTGGTATTTTATTAAATCAATACCAATACTTAAACCCAAATACTGATGTAGTTAAGTTATTAGGAATAATGTTAATCCCTGCAGCTATTATGTTAGTAGCAGGTATTCTTGGAACATTTAATTTAGTAGATATGAGAGCTATTTCAATTGTTTCTATTTTATTATTTGTTGCATTTATTATTGCGTTTATTGTTTCATTCTTTGTAGATCGTGCAAACTGATGAATTGCAGTAATAGGAGTTGCATTATTAAGTATTACATCTATTATTAATTGATACATAATTAGAAAAGAAGCTGATTTAGCTACTTATAATACACCTAAAGAAGTTGTTACTAAAGCATTATATTTTGGTATTAATACTTTTATATTATATGCACAACTACTATGATATATATTAGAAATGTTCATCGGCACTAGTAGAGAATAAAAAAACTAGAGTTTAATAACTCTAGTTTTTATTTTATATTTAGGGCGTATTATATTATTTGTGAAATTCTAGCTTGATACACTTGAACTACTACTTGCGTCTGCAGCAGGTGCAGCTGCTGGAGTAGGTGCTGATGTGCTAGAAGTAGACATTGTTGAAGTACTTGTTGATGATGGAGATGTAGCAGGACTAGTTGCTGCCCCCCCACTTTCTGCTGGAGCGACAACGGCTGCTGGTTGAGCAGTACCTAATTTAGTTTTTACTTCATTAAGTGTAGCTAACTCAGCTTCTAATGATTGTAAAGCGGCTTTAAGGTTTTCTAAAGCTGTTTTATTATCTTTTAGAACACCTTCATTTCCTGTTCTATTTCCATCTGTTTCAATTTTAGTAATTGCTGATTTTGTGTTAGCAATAGATGATTTTTGTGTTTCAATTAATGAATTTACAGCTGTAATTGCAGCTTCATTCATTTTTACTTGAGCTGTTACAATAGCTGTAGTTGCTGTATCATAATCGTCTTTAGTAGGAGTTTCTGATTTAACTTTAGCACTTTCTAATTCTGTTGCATATGTAGCAGATGCAGTTTTATTTAATTTTGCATATAAATCTAATAGATTTGCTGAATTTGCATAAGCAAGAGCTGCTTCATATTTAGTTTTAGCATCATATCTAGCTTGTTCAGCTTGTGCTTCATTGTAAATAGCGTCAAATTGTGCTTCAGTTTTACCATATTGCATTAGGTTATATTCTGTAATAGCATTAGCTTTAGCAATAAGTGGTGCTTTTCATTCTGCAGGCATTGTTAAAGCATTAATTTTGTTAATTGTTTGTGCTTTTAAGTATTCTAATTGTTCTTGACCATATGAAGCTCTTAAAGCTGTAACTCTTTCGTATGAATCATTTAATGTTAATTTTAATTCATTAACCATTGGTGATTGAATTTGATTTTTGAATACATCGTTTGGTTCAATGATTCCTTTTGAAGCTTGATCTTTAATAGCTTTAATCATCGTTTCTGTAGGATTTGTTTCACCAAGAGCCATTAATCCTGCTTTAATTTCATCATCTGATAAAGTAGGTACTTTTGTTGTGGTGAATCCAACACCTTTTACAACAGCTACAATTTTTTCAATTGTATTTAATGCTTCAGGTGTTGCGTTATCTCCATTAGGAGCAAACACAGCTAATAGAGCTTCGTTTAATTTATCTTTAATTGATGAAACTTGATCAGCAGTTAATCCACTATCTGTTTTATCAATATTTACTAATAATTCTTTTACACTGTTAAATGCTTCAGCAGCTACTGATAACATATAAGCTGGATAAATATTGTCATTTACTAATTGTAATGTTTCAGTAACTTTGTCATTTACTTTTTTAGCAGCTGTAGTAAATTCATTTTCCATTGTATATGTTTTAGATTTTGTTTGTTCATCATTAATTAATGTTTTAAGTGCATTAACAACTGATGTAACGTTTGTTGTGCTTAATGGTGGTTGAGCTAATAATTGAACTAAACCATCTGAGAAGTATAATGCACCTGTAGGGTTAGTAAATAATTCATTTGCTTTATTGATTGCTTCAATTAATGGTTTTGCATTCTTGTTATATGTGTCTTGTTTTGTAGCTTCTTCTACAACTTTATCAACATCTGTTTTAAAGTTTGTATTTGTTAAGAATCCTTCAACTGCACGAACTTGAGTAATGAATCCTGCTTTTTCTTCATCTGTTAAATCTGCTAATGCATTAATTTTATCAATAGCTTTATCTTGGTTTGCTCTAGTTAAGTATGCATTTGCTGTTGATTGTAAAGCATCAAAGTTTGCTTTTGCTTTAGAAATATTAACATCTGCGTATGCAGTTACCATAGCTGTTTCAAACGCTTGTGTTTGATCAGCTACTGCAGGCATTGTATCTGCAGGTTTAACAACTTCTGCTTTAACCGCTTCTAAGTTTGCATTGTTTAAGTATGTAGTTAATGCTGTTAAAGCTGCTTGTTTTAATCCTTCTAAATCTGCATCTGCAGTTGTTGGAGTATATGATTCATCTTTTCACATTCCAAATACTGCATCTTTAGCAGGAGTAATGAACATAGTTTTAATGTTTTCATTTGTTGCTTTAACAGCTGAATCTAAAGCTGCGGATAATGTTTTAGTACCATCTTTAACTTGTTCTTCTGTTAAAGTATTAGCAAGTAATCCTTTAGCTGTAGCAATTGCTGCAACCACTTTTTGATTTTCTGCATTTAATTTTGAATCATTTTCATCCGCAGGAGCAACATATAATTTTCCTTGTTCAGAAATTGCAGCTTCTGCTTTAGCAATTTCAGCTACTAAAGGAGCAATAAGTGTTTTTCTTGCTTCATTAGCAGCAACTGCTTGTTGGTAGATTTTTTCTAATTCATTTTGTAATTGGTCATTTGATGGTAGTGCATCCATTTGTTTGATGTAAGCTTGTTTATCACTGTCTAATAGTGAATCTAATGCATTTACTTTAAGTTTGTATTCTTCTTTTAATACGTTTAAGTAAGCATTAGCTGCTGCTTGAGTTCTGTTGTAAACTTCTAAGGCACTAATTGAACTTGAAGCGTTAGTTGCTGCTTGAGCAAAAATTGTTTTAGCATTAGCAACACTTCTAGCAACATTATCATTATATTGAGAAATAATTGGTTTTAATTCTAATCCTTGAGTTAAAGCATTAACTGCTTCTTCAGCTAATTGACGTGTTTCAGCTGATAATTTTTCATTTGTAGAAGCTTTTAATAAGTTTCCTAATACATCTGCATTAACTGAGTATCAGTTTTCTTTAATGCTGTTGTATGTTGTATCAGCATTTTGAATTAAACTTTCTGTTTGAGTAATAGCTTCTTTTAATTGATCAGCAGTTACTCCTTTAGTGTTTAATAACACTCTGTTTGAAACTACTTTTTGTGATAATGTATCATAAACAGTAGGTTTATCTCCTCCAACAGTTACATTAGCTTCAGGAGTAATGTAGTATTTTCCTGTTGGGTTAGTTGTATCAATAGCTAATTGATTAGTAATTTCAGTTAATTTGCTATTGTATGTTTCAGCATCTTTAATTCCTTCTAAAGCTGCTAAAAGATCTTTTTCCACTTTTGTGAATTTTTCTACTTCTTTAATTGAAGTATTTAATGTACCAGCTTCAGTGATTGCGTTTTGAAGTTGTGTACGTAATGCTAAGTTTTGTTCAGTTGGAATAACGAATGATAAACGTTCTTGTGCTTGAGCAACGAACTTGTTAATTCCATCAATTAAAACTTGAGCTTGTGCAGGTGTTACCTCATTTTTAACATTGGTTCTTGGTGGAGCAATCGGAGGCACAATTGGAGAAACGGGATTAGAAGGGGTTTGTCCTTTATCATTTGCTTGACTTAAAAGTGTAGCAAGTACAGGGACAGCAACCAGAGCTCCACCTCCCACGATTCCAGCACCTAATATAAGTGCTACTTTTGATTTTTTCATAATATTTCCTTTCAAAAATATTCAACAATTCTTGAAATTAATCTTATTTAATTCTTAAGAATAAATTGCAATTTGAATATATATATATATATATATATTATATATAAATTTAAAATTAAAAAAAGTGTAGCAAGCTTTATAAAATTGCTTGACTACACAAGTTTATTATTAGTAGTTTTTTAGTATATTTTCTTGCTAAAATAACTTATTTTAGTAGCCTTGTGGGAATAAAGCTGTTGTTCTGGTTCCGTCAGAGAAACCATTTTTATAAATAAGTCTTAAATTATCTCTAAATGAATGAGTTTGTTCAGGGAACAGATTTTTATCTGTTCCATCAATTAAATTATATGCATATATAGTTCCAATAGGAGTAGAAATATTTGCTGTTTGTAAAAATGGAGCAAAGGTAGCACTTTTTAATAGATCACCAAATTTAGTACTTTGAGAAGTATTATTATAAATACCTACAATTTCTCCAAAATCATTATACGCAACTGAACCACTAGCTCCAAAGAATAATGATGAGAATCTAATGTTATAGTTAAATCCATAGAAGTCTACAAATGGTCTATTTCATACATCAGTATAAATAGATATATTACCTACTTCAATCTTACTATTAGCATCATTTGTAGAATAAGCAAAAGCATCTACGTTTTTTGGCGGTCTAAAGTAACTTATAGTATTACCATTTCTTTCAGTAGGATTATTTTGCATTCATAAAGTTGTACCATCAGTATTTCTTGGATATCCTGCAATATAAATATTTTTAGCATTAGATAATCCAAAAGCATATTCAGGATTAGTTTGAGATAAATCTCTTCCTTTAGATAAGTAATCTAAAGTCATAAAGTTTGAACCAGTTAATGTATTTGGTAATCCTGATTGTTTGGTTCTAGCTATATAGTTATCTACTGCAGATACAGCTTTATTAATTCAACCTCTAAATGTTTCATCAGCATGATCTAAATCAACATCAAATTCAATAACTCCAAAGTCTGTATAGAACGGAATTTTCTTATTGGTTAATTTATTATATCCTTCTACTGCTTCAGAATCAGGGTATTGTTGTTTATAAGTATTTCATAAAGTATCAATCATTGGTTTAAATTGATTATATGCTTTATCAGAAATATAATCTACTGCTGCAAACACTATTTGTGGAGATGAAGTATATACATTTGGTGTATAAGTAGTACTGTTATAAGTACTACTAAATCCTCTATCGGTGGTAAAGAATTGTTCACTTCCATAATATTTAACACTTCCACCACGTTGATTAATAAATTGACTATAAGATAAATTAGGTATAGATGCAAAACTTGTAGGTGTATGCTCAGTTTTACCTAAAGCTACACCTGCAGGTGTATTACCTGTAGGATCAACATAGTTTAATTCATTTAATACTTGTTGACTATTAGCATTACTAAAGTTTCCTAAAACGTGTAAGTTAGTAGCGATAAATAATTTGTATTTATTGGTATTGGTATATCTATGATAATCTAATAATCAACCAGTACCTTGATTATTAGATAATATGTCATTTGAAAGAGTAGGATCGTTTAATCTTGTTGGTAATTGAAGTGAGAAGGTTCTGTCATAAATTTCTTGATAAATAGTTTCTGCAGAAACAAATTTACTATTGTATCTACTAATATAATCAGGATAAGAATTTTGTTTAGTGTAATTTTGATTAAAGAATGGTGGAATTACTGGTGGTTGAGGTGGATTTGTTCCTCTGTTGTTTTCTCCCCCCCCTTGGTTTGATGATCCCATGTTAGAGCTTCCGCCTTGGTTACCGTTTTCAGGATGAGAATTTTCTCTAGTGTTTCCATTATCACCTTGATTATTTCCGCCTGGATTAGTATTTCCTGGTTGATTTCCATTTCCTAAACCATTGTCATTTTTAGGTTTTTCAATAGGGTTAGGGAAAACAGGAAATTTCTGATCTTTATTCTTTTTGTTAACAGGACTATTTGAAGAATCAGTTTGATTTTCTATATCAGTTAATTGACGTTTTAAGTTAGATAATCTATTATCTAAGTTGTTTAAGCTATTTTGGATAATATTTTGTTTATGTTCAAGTTTAACTAATTCTCTTTTTACTTCTTTGTATGCATTGTTTTTATCATTGTATTCTTGATAATCAAAACGATCATTAAGTAGTTTGATGCGGTTTTTTAAGTTGGTAATTTCAGTATTGTCAGTTGAAGGATTGTAATTTCTTAATGAATTAGTTAATTCAGTTCTTTGTTGTTGTAAAGAAGTTCTTTGAGTAGTTAAATCTTGTTTAGCAGTAGTTAATTGAGTTATTTTTTGTTCAGCATCAGCAATTTCTTGATCTAAATTAGTGTTTTGTTGATTGTAAGACTCTAGTTGTCTTTCTTTAAAAGCTAAATCATTTTTTAAACTTGATAATTCATTATCAGTTTGAAGAGATTGATTTAATTGATCTAATTCTTGTTGTTTTTGAGCAATTTCATCTTGTAATGCTTGTATTCTAGCACTTTTATCAGATTGGTCATTATTATCTAATACTCTAGTATTTTGTTTAATAATGTTGTTAGCTTGATTTAATTGATCTCTAGCTTCAGTAAGTTTTGAGTTTAATAAACTATCAAAATCACCTAAGTTAGAGTTGTTTGAACCTATAACATCATCAATTGGTTTTAGTTTTTCAATTTCTTTAGCTAAAGCAGCTTTTACAGGTTCAATTTGAGTTTGTAAATTAGTTCAAAAAGTACGAATTTCTTCTGTTTTTTGATTAATAATAGCTTGTTGATTAGATGTTAAGGTTAATAATGCATTACGAATTCTTTTTCTTTGGATACTAGAACTAATAGCTCCAGATATTGGTTGTCTTCTTGTATTTTCATTAAATAAAGCAAGAATAAAATATCTTACAACTTCTATGAAGTTGTTTAATGATTCATTATAAACAACTCCTATTGAAGAGTTATTAACAGAAGTATCAAATCAATCTAAAACATAAGTATCAAATAAACTTGATACTTCTGGATTAGAAGTAAAGGTGGTATTAATAAAGTTTTTAATAAAAGTTTTTACAGTAGCTATACTAGTAAATAACTCTTGATTGAGTGTAATAGTTTCAGTAATATTGGTAATTTGAGATTCTAATTGAGCTTTTAATTGTTTAGCTTTAGCAAGATTATCTCTAGCATTAGTTATAGCATTACTGTCTGAAGAGGTTAAATTTCTTAATTGATTTTGTAAATCTCTAATTAAGGTATTTAAAGTATTGATTCTTCTTCTATTATTAGCAATAATTTCTGATGAATTTAAAGGAGTAGATGCTTCTTTAGTTTGAATTTTTTGTTTTAATTGATTAATTTCTGTTTGTAATCTAGCAATTGCAGTAGTATTAGAAGTTTTAGTTCTTTTATTTCTTTGAATCAAATTATTATTTGATTCAATATCATTATCTGCTTGGGTTATTTTAAAATTAATTGTTTGGATATCGTATTCGATATTTTTGATTTTTTGATTAATCGTTTCTACTTGAGTTGCAGAGTCTTTAGATAATAATGCTTTTAAATCATTAACTAATTTCTCTTTTTCAGAGTCTAAAGTATTATATTGAGCTTGTAAAGGTTCAAATAATTTATAAGCTTCTGCAACTTTAGTTTGTTGATTGATTACTTCTCCTTTAATAGTAACTAAATCTTTTTTAGTAGTTTGAATATCAATTAAAACTTTAGCGATATCATTTTTAATTTCACCAATTTTGATTTGGTCATTTGTGATTGTGTTATTTTTCTTATCTTTACTTAGATCATTTGTAATTTGATAATTATTGGCACATGAACTCAAAATCAAAGAACCGCTAAGCACATTAGCAGCAATTAAAAATAAGGCTTTTTGTTTTAAGTTCTTCATATCTTATCCTTTATTTATTGTTATTAAATTTGTATTCATCAGGTACTGTATTTAAACCATTAGGAAATAAATGTGTCTTAAAGGTTGATTCGGGATAAATTTTTAACAATTCTTGTCTATATGAAGTTCTTTGATTTCTACCTCCTCCATATATCAAGTCATATTGTTCAAGATTATAATCACCATAAGCTCCACTGTAATTAAATCCATTACTTCTAAAAGCTTGACTAATCGAAACTTTAGAATTACCAAAACTATCTCCTGAACCATAAGTAATAGCAAGCAATCTATTATCTCCAGTTCTTACACTGCTTCCACTAGCTCCTTGAAGTGGTTGTCAAGCACTTAAAGAATAACCTAAACCATAGTTTAAGTATGCTCTACCTTGATAATCTCCACCTTTTTCTTTAAAGTTTCCTACATCAAATGCAGGTTCTTCTTTATTGTTCTGAATAATAGGGTTAGTAATAAAGATATCAGTAATTCCACGGTATTGAGCATAATTTCTAAGACCTAAAGAATTGCTTAGACCATATCCTTGATCATTGAATGTAATAGAAGGATCTTTAGGTTTATTAACTCATAAACTAGTTGTGAATCTTAATTGTTTCTTTTGTGATTCTAATCAACCAGTTTGATCTATTTGGTTATCACTTGCAGCATTAGGGAATCCTAAAGCATAAAAATCAGTATTAATTTTTTCTGTTTTAACATTTCTACCATTAGTTAAAGTTACATTTGTAGGTTGATTTTGAAGTTGATAATATTTTTCAAATAAATCATAATTAGCAAATTTAGGTTTTTTGTCTTCAGGTCAATTAGCAAAGTTATTGGTTACTAATTGAGCATAGTTAGAAGCACTTAAAGCAGTTTTTTCAGTAGCTACTCCTAATCCTTCAGGTGTTAAGCTTTCATTACTACGATATTGTAAGTTAGTTTGTTTGCTAAAATCAAGTTCTAAAATAGCAAAATCTGCCATTTCTTGTAATGGGGCATATTTACTATTAGCAGATAAATATGAACTAGGATTAATATTTAAGAAGTTTACTCCAGCATAAACTATATTAACTTGATCAGGTCTTAATTCAAAAGTATCAACACTAAAGGCTTTATCAGTAGTTTCTAAAGTTTGATTTAAAGGTGTATTTTTGTTAAAACGATTAATAGTAATTGAATTGGTTTGTCCTTTAATTTTTGAAGTAGCTACTTTATAAGCATTATTAGCCTCAGTATATTCATCAGTTGCAGCTTTTTCTTCTTGTGAAGCTTTTATATATTGATCACTATTTTGACCATATTTTTCAGCATCAAGCATTTTATATAATGCTTCATAGTACTTATCATAAGCAGCCTTTAACCTATCAAACGCAGTAGTTAATTGATCTGCTTCTTCTTTTAATTTTGGAAGATTAGTATAAGGATATTTAGGATCATTAGCAGCTTTAATTAAAGCAATGGCAACATGAAGGTTAGTTGCTACATATCATTTAGTTGGATAACCATTTGACATATCTTTTGGATCAGTACTATAATCCAAGATTCAAGCAGTACCAAATTCTAATCTACCAGGACTTACATTTTCAAATGGTGCTTTTTGTTTTGAAGGTGTTAATTTGTTATTTGCAGATTGTATTTCTATATTTAATGCACTTACACGTTTAGATAAAGCATCTAAATCATTATTGTAGTTATTAAATCCTATTGAAAAACTTTGAAGTAAGATGTCTTTATATTTTTCATTAGGTACATATCTAGCTCTACCACGATCAATTCTATCAGCATTAGGACCATAAGGTTTTTTACGTAAGTATTGACCTACAGGATTTAATTCTAGTTTGTTGTCATTTTTGATGACACTAAAGTTTTTGTAGTATGAATCTTCAAAGAAAGAAAAATATTTGTTTTTAGCAATATTATTGAATTTTGAAATAGTAGCTTCACTAAATTTATCTGGTGAAAAAGGTTCATTAGTAAATTGATTTTTTAATTCTTTTAAATAAGCTTTTTCATATTGCTCATATCTTTTTAATTCTTTTTCAATATCATTATAGTTTGGTTGATCTGGATTAGTAACATAGTTTTCAAGTGTGTAATCAGGATTTAATATAGGTCCATTAGGTGTATCTACAACTGGTGGTTTTGGTCTATTATCAATGGTTCCAGGATTTCTTCCACCATTTCCTGGGTTTCCTCCAGGATTTCCTCCAGGATTGCCTCCAGGGTTGTTCACTACGTTATCAGGATTTTTTGGATTTGAATTACCTGGTTTTTGATCTCCTGGGTTTTTTGGTTTATCACCTGTTCCATTACCAGGATTTGTTGGTTTATCTCCATTATTTGGAGCAGTTGTTTTGGTATTAGCACATGCTATAGCGGTTAATGAAGCACAACCACTAAAAACAAGTAAAAAAGTTTTTAATTTATTTTTAATTTGCATGATTATCACCTACTTTTTTAAATCATTAACAGAACTAATGTATAAAAATTCAATAGGGTTAACATCAATAAATTCTCCACTTAGAATTCTAGTAACTGAATCAACAGTTTCTTCCATTGGTACAAATACCCCTTTTTCATGGGTAAAGTGTTCTGTAGTGAAGAAATATTGAGAGAAGAAGTTTTGTAATTGTAAAGCTTTTTTAACAATGATTTTTGATTCATCATCTAATTCATCAATACCTAAAATTAAAATAACATCTTCAAGTTCTTTGTGTCTTTGTAGAATTTTTTTAGTTTCTAAAATTGCATCATAGTGTTTTTGCCCAATAATTTCAGGTTTTACACTAGCAGAAATTGATTCTAATGGATCAAATGCAGGATAAATATTTTTAGCTGTAACTTCCCTTGAAAGCACCAATGAACCATTTAAGTGGTTAAATACCGCAACAGCAGAAGGATCAGATAAATCATCCATTGGTAAGAAAACTGTTTGGAATGAAGTAATAGCTCCATTTTTATTAGTGAATAATCTGTTTTCAATTAAAGAAATATCAGTATTTAAAGTTGCTTGATATCCTCCAAGTGATGGTTTTTTATCTAACGAAGCAGAAACTTCGTTTCCTGCTTGAAGGAATCTAAAGATGTTATCAATGAATAATAAAACATTTTCTTTATCATGATCTCTTAAATATTCAGCAGCAGTAACCCCAACAGGCACAATGTTCATTCTTGATCCAGCACTTTCGTTCATTTTAGAAATGTACATAATTGAGTTTTTCATTAAATCTGATGATTTAAGATCGTTATATAGCTCAACCCCTTCTCTAGAACGTTCTCCTGCACCAATAAAGATTGATGAAGTTCTTTTTTGAGTTTGAGATAAGTTGAAAATCATTTCCTTCATTAAAACTGTTTTTCCAACTCCAGCTCCACCAAAGATCCCAATTTTAGAACCTTTTAAAATCGGAATGAAAAAGTCAATTGCTTTAATTCCTGTTTCCATAATTACAGGTTCAGTTGAATAATCATCATTAGCAATAACAGTTGAATCCATTTCAACTTTAAATAGCTCTTTATCTGGTTGATTTAATGAATTACCATTAACATCAAAAATATGACCTTTAGCTTTTTGTCCAACAGGTACCATAAATGAATTATTAGTTGTAATAATTTCATCATCAATAGCTAAAGAAGTATTGTTTTCAATTACAATAGCATATAAAGTATTATTGTCAATAATTTTTTTAACAATAAAAGTTGCTAAATTATCAGCTGTTTTTAAAATGGTGTTGAATTTAGGTAATTCTTCTTTTTCAAAAGTAATTTCAACAACATCAGTTCAAATTTTAGAAATTTTAGCACTCATTATTTAACCTCCATTTTTTGAATAATTGTTGCTAATTCATCTTTTGATAAAGGAATAAATTCAGCAGCAGGTTTAATATTTCAATTTAAATCTTGACTTTTAGCAAATTCATCAAGTCTATATGTAAAGTAGTTTTTAGCTAAAGTATCATTAGCTTGTTTTTGGTGTAATAAGTTGCTAAAAATCTCTCTAGCAGTAGCATTAACTTTAATTAAAGCATCAATGAATTTTAAAGCTAAAGGAATGTCTAATACTCCTTTAAATACACCTCAAGCAATTAATTTTGAAGTTAAAAACATAGTATCTTCTGAATATACTGATACACCTTTTTGGATAAACATATTTTCAACTAATGCACCGTTAGTAATTAAGCTATTAGTTTCATCATTTAAGTCATATTTTAATGAAGCAAGTTTAATTTGTCTCTTGTATGCTTTATAGATTTTTCCAACTTCACTAGCTACTTTAGAAATGTGAGCTTTTTGAACATTACCCCCAATTCTACTTACAGATAAATCAATATCAACTGCAGGTAATTTAGCTAAAGCAAATAATTCACTATTAGTTACAATTTGACCATCAGTAATTGAAATAATGTTTGAAGCAATTAATGAAGTAATATCATTTTCAATAGTTTGAAGAATTGGTAAAGCAGTAATTGATTTTTTACCTTTGAATTTACCACTTCTTTCTAATAATCTAGAATGAGCAAAGAACATATCCCCAGGGAATGCTTCTTTACCTACTGGTTTATTAGTTAATAAAGCAATTTCACGATAAATGTTTGCATGAGCACTTAAATCATCAAAGATAATTAATACATCACTATCACTTACAATATTTTCTGCATGAGCCATACCAACATATGGAGCTAAAAATTGATCAAATGGACTACTTGAAGTTGCTTCAATAATAAAAGTATAATCCATTGCTCCATTTTGTTTTAAAGTTTGATAAATGTTAGCAACTTGAGATTGTTGTTGTCCAATAGCAACATAAATACATTTAATGTTTTTACCTTTTTGGTTGATAATAGTATTTAACGCTAAGTGAGTTTTACCAGTTTTTCTATCTCCAATAATTAACTCTCTTTGACCTTTACCAATTGGAATTAATAAGTCAATTGATACATAACCTGTATGTAATTGTTCTTCTAATGGTTGATATTCTAATAATCCATTAGGTTTATTAAAAATTCTACTTTCTGTTTGATAATAACTATCACTTAGTTGATAGTTATTTGGGAATAATACTTGGTTTGAAATGTTTAAAATAGTTCCAAAAATGTTTTTGTTAGTTTTAATTACCCCTTCAAAAGCGATAGGTTCTACTGCTTGACCAATTAAAGATTGAGTAATATCACCATTAAATAAACAATAAGCTTTAGTTTTAGTTGCTGAAACTAATAATAATTTATGTCCTTGGTTGTCATTAACTAATTGGAATAACTGGTTTTGTTTGTAATTAAATTCACCAGTTAGCTCTAATACATAATCAAAAATCGCACTAATTACTGGTAATTTTGAATTAGCTTTCATTTTATATACCTCCTAATACAAAAAAGACAATTGCAACAGCAATAGCTAAAACAGCAGTAGCTGAAGTTAAAATAATTTTATTTTTTGTATTTTTAATTTTTCATTTTTTCTTTATTGCTAATAATAAAACACTAATTAGTGCTAGCATTGCACCTAAAGCGGATAAAATTCCACCAAAGATGTAGTAAATTAAGTTTTTGTTTAATGAATCACGATATGGTTTTAAACTTAATCCTTTATATGCAGATTCAAAATCCTTATAGTTTTCTTTATCTACATCTTTTTCTTGTGATAAGACTGATAAATTATTAAATGAGGTTTGAATTTCATTTAATACTGCATTGTAAGTTAAATATTGATTATAAATATTGAATTTCTCAGTATTAGAAATACCACGTAAGTAATCAATATTATTTTTTAAAGTTTTTAATGCTAAATCAAAGTCTTTAATTAAAAATGGTTTTGATTTATCAGTATTTAAAGCATTTAAAGTTTTAAAGTTTTTTGTAATTCATTGTCTAGTAGTATCTAATTCTAAATATTTAACATATCTAACATATAAATTATTATATGTATCAGCTAAATAACCAAAATAAGGTAATCCAACTTTTGGTTTTTTCTCTTCAGGAACTGATAAATCTAAAATTGTAGAATTGCTTAAGCTTCTAATAAAGAAATCAATTAATTTTTGTGCATATTGACTATTACTATAAGTTAAATTATTGATATTATTAACTGAATTTTGATAAGTTTTTGCAAAATTATCAAATGTTTTTTGAAACTCTTTATTATTATCTAATTTAACTGCAGCATAAATCATATTAAACACTGTGGTAGATAATGCATTGTTTCTAAGTTGTTTAAGATTAATTTCATCACCTATTCCTAATGCTTGATAAAAGTTGGCATAAGTTCGAGAAATAATGTTAATTCCTGCTTCATAACTTTTAGTATATTCTTTAGAAGCTAATTTAGTTATTTCTGCTTCATAAGGTCTAAATAGATTTTTATCTAATTTATCAACAATATCAACATTAGCTACTATTTTATTATCTTTTAACACTAGAGATTTAATCTCGTATAAATATCTAGTGTTAATTGGGTTATTAAAGAAGAAATTAGTATTTCCTTCTTTTTCGTTTTTCTTAAATTGTGCAATAAAATCATTCATTGATGCAGTATTATTTAAATCTACTTGATCATAATAACTAAATGAAACAATTGGACTTAAGTTTGGAATGTTTTCAGTATCATCATCTTTAATGTTTGGTGGTGGAGTTTCTTCATCTCTAGGTAAAATTGGTGGATTTTCAGGTTTCTTTTCTTGTTTATCTTTAGATTCTTCTTGGTTAGCCATTAAGTCAAACTTTAAGAATCTATTAGTAACTTTTGAAGCAATATATTGATTTCAATCATCATATCCTGCAGGTACTTTTAAATCAAGATTTCTACCATTATTTCCATTATCGCTATAAACCAAACTACTATTAGCATCAGTTCCAGTAACTACTGGAACATCATCTGAATTACGTAAAATATCATCTGATTGATCTTTTAAACGATTGAAATAATCTTTAGTTTTTTCACTAATTTCAGTAAAAGTTAAAGTGTTTTTAATGTCTCTTTTATTAGTTTCAGGATTATAGTCTTTATTTGGTCCTTCAACATATTTACCTGTAGCAATAATTGAATAATCAGTTGATAAGCTATCACCTATATCAACATTATCAAAGTTTTCTCCATCATAAACAATAGTACCTTTGTTATATTGTCTATCATCAGATAAGATTTTTGGATAAATAATAGTAAATCCAAACTTAGATGGATTTTCTAAAATTTGATCTTTATTTTTAGATAAATAATCTGCTATTTTAGTGTAATACAATGCTTGAGCAACATCTTGACTTGTTGCTTGATCATCAGTTAATACACTATTAGCATCTTTATTTAAAGATTCAATTTTTTCATCTATTAAACTTGATATATTAGCTTTAATAATATCTGCTTGTTCACCTGCAAAAGTATCAAAATCAGCAGCTACTTCTTTTTTTTCATTATTAGCTTCATTGCCATTAGTATTATTAGAGTTATTATTAGATCCATTATCTCCTGAAGTATTACCTGAAGTGTTTCCTGAAGGATTATCATTAGAACTTGTTGGATCTGCAGCTACTACTGTAAGTGGTATCATAGTGCTAGTTAATAAAATAGAACCAAGAAATAGTGATTTTATTTTTCTTTTCATGATACCTCCTTAGGTTGTAATGAGAAATTATAGATAGCTTTATGTTTGTACATTTTATCCATAATTTGATCAATGTTGCTATTAATGATTGAGCTTACATTTAGCTCGTTAGTAGCTTTTAAGTATTGTAATTGATTGTTTAATTGAGTTAATTTTTCTTTAGTTTGTAAAATAAAGTCATTTTTATTTTCGCTAATTACATAGCTATAAAGTTTACCATTGTATTTGATTTTAATGGTATCTTCTAGATATAGCATAAAAGCATTTTCTAGAATAAAGTAAATTACTTGTTTATCAATAGTTGTAATTCTAAATAAACATTGTTTAAAACTAGCTACTGAGTTATGTTTAAATACTGTTCAACTATCTTTTAAATTATTATTAATTTCTAATTTAATAATTTCAATTTTATTAGTATCTAGAGTTTGTGAAACAAACTCTAAAGTTAATTGTTTAGTCATTATTACCTCTTAACAAATGTAATAAGTCTTTCTTCTTAGACAAGAGTGAAATTTGTTCCACTTCATATTCTCTTTTAGCTCTTAAAGTAGCTAGTCTTAGTTCTTTTTGTTTTTGTTCTAAATCATTGATTTTTTGGTTTTCAGCCACTAATTTATATTTTTGATAAATAACTGCTGATTCACTTAATAAGGTTAAAGTCATATATGTTAAATATGAATTTAACTCATTTTCAACAAAAGAATCAACATTAGGATAAATGTGTAATTTCTTTAAATCAACTCTTTCTTCAAGATCCATTTTGTTTTGCTTTAAGTTGAAATTAAGTTCATTTAAAGGTAATATCTCTAAATATGATTGTTTTAATTTTGATGAGTTAATCACAAATCTAACATTATGAAAACCATTTAATTTAAGATAATTTTGGATAATTGAAGGTAAGATCTTGGTCAATCCTTCAACATCATTTTCATCTTGTGAATAAATTAAGTTCATATTGTTATTAGTACAAAATTCCATCGCTCTTAATCCAATTGCGATAATTGGATCTTCAACTTGAACATTAGCTAATAACGCTTTTTCATGTTTTGAATATGAGTTAGTCTCATATTGTTCAATCTCAGTAATATAAATTCATAAATTTTTATTGAACTTAGCTTTATTTTTACTAAATAATGAAAAGAAGCTTCCATTATCATGTTTTAATAATTCTAAGTCAATAGCATATTTTTTGGATAAAACTTCAATTAACCGCTTTGATTCACTTGCTCTTTCAAAATAGAAACTAATTTGTTTTGATAGTTTCAAAATATTGATCAAAGTAATGTTTTTCTTTGATTCAACAATTTTAATTATTTTGCTTAAGCTTTGTGCTTTTTGTTTAATTTTCTTAATTTGCATGATTAATTAGTTCTTTTCCAAAGAATACTTTATATTCTTTTAAAGCAAAATCATATCTTAAAACAATATTAGGTAGAATTTCAACACTAAATTGATTTTCTATTAATAATCTATTTAATAATTGATTAAATTTTAAAAGTTGGTTATTGGTTAAAGTGTTATTTGAAGTTGTTAGATTTAAATTACCAACTCTAACATTAGCTGTTTTTTGTACATCAGGTACTAATTCATTTAAACTAAATCTTAAGTCTCTAGTAAAAGTAATAACAAAATCTTGGTAAATAAATTCCTTCTTTTCTTTTAAGTTTTGGTTTACTTTAGCAAATACTTCGTGATATATATCACTTTGGTTTGAAATATTGTTATCCAATAAAAACTGGTTTAATAACATAGCATATGGAATAAAATTGTTAGATTTAATTACAGCATCATACTCATTAAAAACTAAATTTTGATATCTCTCTTGTTCTGGGTCAATATGGTGATTAGTTTCATTCTTTTTAAATAAGTGTTTTAACTTTTTCATTTTGATCTCTTTTCATTTTGGTATTAAATTGGTAAATTACCAAACTAGCATATAGTCACTTAGTGATTTGGATTGCATTAAGTAATAAGCTAATAGTAATGATAATTGCTAATAAAATATCACTTAGGTTAATTACTGTAGGTATAGTTGCAATTGAGTTATTAGCATTAGCTCTAATTTGAGGTTCAATAGTTTGAATAATTACTACTAAAGCAGCCACTATTCAAATTAAGGTAATGTAAAAATTATTTAATAAGTTGTTGTTTTTATTTCTTAAATGATAAATTACATAAGTAATTAACATACTAAGAATTGTAATTAATAAAATGGTATATCTAACAAAGTCATTAATGTTAATTGAAGATACTCTAATTCCAAATGCAACACTGGTATAAATTAAAATTAAAGTATAGAAAATAAATGAGTTAATATTGTTTTTTAACTTAGCAAAAATCTTAATTTTATTTTGTAAAGCATAAAGGACATTCATCACTAAATACAATACTAATAAAGTAATATAAATATAGTGTCTTGGTTTAGTTTGATCAATAATTCCATCATTAACATTAACTTTAAAAATATTTACTATCATTCATATAGTTAAGCTAACCACAGTTAATAAACTAAATAAGTTTGATTCTTTTAATAATTTAACTTTAGTCTTATTTGGGTTTAAAAAGAATTTAATTCCACTTAAAAAGATTAATCCAATAATTCCAATTAAACTAATTACTTTAACAATTAAATATCCATTGTCATCATTTTTAAGATATGTATAAGTTGAATTTTCTGTTTCTTTAAAAATATCACTAATTACTAAATCACCAGTAAAAGTATCTAAGAAAACTATGGCTAAAGCTAATAAAACAAATTTATAAATAAATAAAGCTAAAGTTAGAAATTCATTTTTATTACTGGTTGGATTAGATTTATAGGTTCTAATTCAAGAAACAACAAAGAAAATAAAATTAATTAATACTACTGCTACAAAAAATAATGAGCTAAAAATAATAATATTTGCTTTAGTTGTTAAATCGTAGTTAATGAAAAATAATCAAACTACACTACCAATTCCAACTAATAAATAACCTAAATATCAAGGCAAATATCATAATAATGAATAAATATTTTTATTCATATTGTGATAATTTCAAAATAAAGCACTAATAAAAGTTATTACTACTATTACTATATTGAATATGACAACAAAGTTTCTTCCTTGTCATACATCACCTAAAGTATCAAATAAGTGTCTATAACCCAAAAATGATTCAATAGGTTGATTGAAGTTAGTTCCTATTAATTTAGGTAAGCTAAAGAATATTAAAAACAATAATCCAATTAATACTAGTAAGTTAATATTTTTTAATATTTTTGTTGCTGTTGCTATGTTAAAGATATTAGTGGTGGACCTTGTTTGTTTAACTAAAGATTCCTTCATCACCACCTCCTTGTTGATTGTTGAATATTTCTACATTAACACCACTACCTAATGCTTGATATGCCGCAGAACTTTTAATTGTATCTAACATTTTTTGGTTATCAACATATATAGTTCTTAGAGTTTGGGAATTAAGCATTCCGTGCATTAATGCATATAATTGAGTATTTCATCCATTGGTTAAATCCACAGCATTACCAGTAATACGTAGTGAATCTACATCTCTATCAAAAAATACTTTTGGATTTTTTTCATTTGGTGCTCATTGAGCTTCTAAATGTTCAAATTGACTTTGACCTAAATCTTTACCATCTATTGTGAATCATCTATTATCTGAATGTAATTTAAGCACTTTAAAGTATTTGTTGTATAAGTTTATTCCTTTAAGACTTGTTAATTTGGTTAATGAAAGATCTATTTTAATAGGGAACCCTTCATCTCCTCAGTTACCATTAAATATTTTTCAACTTCTTTTTGTGTGAAGAGCTATTTTAAATCCTTCATTTACATCACTTAAAGTTGAACCTTTATCAGGTCTAATGATATTGAATGTTATTCCCCCAGCTGTTTTTTCTGTTGCGCCTTGGTTGTCTCAACCTTTTACTGGATTGTAATTCTTTGGAGCAATTTTTGTATTTTTGAACATAATTGGATCAATTCCTCATCCATAAATATATGTTCCTACTCCTTGATTATCTAATGGACCAAGCTTGTCATCATTGTTATTAATATCTGCAACTAATTCAATTTCATCAAATCTATGATTTTTCAATTCACTTAATCCTGTTGTTTTCTCACTTGAGAAAATTAATGTTAATTTCTTAACATTACTTGGTATTTGTTTATATATTCAAGCTAAATCTTGGTTTGCAACTTTAGCTCCAATATCTCTAATGGTTAAACCATATATTTCTTTTTGTCCATTTAATAAAGTAATTAATTTGTTCAATCCATTTTGATTTGTTGCATTAACATCTACTACAATCTTTGGATTTCTATCTTTAGGTATTGTATTTGATGCATCAGGTGTATATTGATAAATTCTAATACTATCATCTGCTGTAGATATTGTTCCATCAGGATTTAAAGTAGTATTATTTCTATGGTTTGGATTTGTAATATAGTTTTTAAATCTGTCTTCACCTGATATATCGCTTTTTGTTCAACCTTTATAATCTCCATTTAATAAATCAGCACCTGTTCTTGGTCATCTTTGACCATTTGCAAAAGCTCTTTCTTTATTAACTTGAATATCTCTTTGAATAACAGGGTTATTATCATCACTAGGATATCCAAAGTTTGGACCTAAATTATAAGTCCCAAAATGTCATACTGGAACACGACCTGCTTTTGCTTCACTATCAATACTATTTAAAGCTTGTTCTAATGATATTTTAAGTAAATTCTTTCTTTGTTCAGGTGTTAATCTATCATCACCAATTCCTATTGGTTTAGCACCTGTACCGTTTAAGAAATCAGCATAAGCTTCAACTAAATGTAAACTTTCAGGAGCAAGTTTTTCAATTATAGGTCTTAACTCAGCAGCTGTTAAATTACCTTTATTTATAACATCTATGAAAGATTGAATATTAGCTTTATTTTTAGCAATAGTATCTGCACTAATGTTTGCTTTAGGGACTATAGGGTTTGTGCTTGGTGTTTCGATGTTTGCTACAGGAGTAGCATTAGCTCCTGCATTCCCAGTAAAACTTTTATTTGAATCTGCATCATTTACCGGTGGTTTTACACTTGGTGTTTGGTTACTTTTATTTTTCTTAACAATAGTCAATCCAACTGTTTCTCCAGGTGTAATGTTGGTTACTTCGTTTACATTTTCTAATTTATAACCTTCTGGAATATTTTCAAGTATTTGATTTAGCTTAACTGGGTCATTATTGTTTGTGATGATTGAAAATGTTTTAAAATATCCATCACTACTTGATAAGCTTATAATTGTTTTATGTTGAACCACAAGTTCTGTCAACTCTATATCATTTTTTTGACCAATTTTTATATTCAAATTATTTAATTTTAGAGTTAATTTAACTAATTTTCCGTTATAAAAAGTATCCCTAGGAGCATATGATCTAATTTCAGAATCTGAAATAGTTTGAGTACCTGTAGTAATAAATGGAGTTTCTTTAATACTTTGACCCATATATACATAATTTATAATAGTTGTTTTTGGTTGTTCAGGAGCAGGGTTTTTAATAACAGGAATATAAAAGTTTTGATTTTTAGGGATAACTGATGCAGTAAACCCTTGTTTAACAATATATCCTGAAGGAACAAATTCTGTATATGAACGAGGTTGCTGATTAGGTAAGAAATATTGTGGTCCACTATTTGAGATAAAATTATTCTTATCCGCTTCTCCATTACCTTTATCTTCATAGTAAATATAATTAACGTAATATTGAATTTTTGTGACAGCAACAACGTTGTTTTCACCAATTTTAACTTGAAAGTTTTTATCTACTAATTCATAACCTTCTGGTACATAATCAGATAATTTGATTTGATTTTGCTTAATTGTTTCAGTCTTAATGACACTAGTTCCTTCTTGGAAAACAATAGTTGTTGTTTTAACTGGATCAGGTATCTTATCTAGTTTAATGTTGTAAACATTTCCTGATAAATATGAAGCAAGGTTTTCTTTTGCGATAGTATAACCAAAAGGTTGAAATGGCGTTAAATCAGTAATGGGAATTAATGCATTTTGTTGTCTAGGTAAAACAGTAGATTGAATTTTTTTATCATTATATGTAAAATTAAATGTTGTATCTACTATTCTTACAATAGCGGTAATAGGTACTACATTAGTTCCATCAATGATAATATCTTCAACATTAAATCCACTAGTTAATTGATAATATTGAGGATTAGGTAAAAGGTTTTTAATTTGATCTAATGTAATTTTTTGATCATCTATTGTTTTAATAATTTCGGTTGAAATATTTTTACTAGTTTGAATATCTCTAAATATTATTGTTGTTTGGTGTTGAGTAGGAACTGGAACAACGTAAATCTTGTTTAATTCTCCTACTTTAATATTAACAGGATTATTTACATCTAATTGATAACCTGAAGGTATATAAAGATCTAGCAATATTGGTTCAGTTTCTGGTTGAGTAATTTCTCTATTAAATACATTTTTATTATCTTTAGAATTTATGAAAACCAATTCTGTAGTTACTTCATTAACTTTCTTTTGCACTTGAAATCTATTAGTTACCCCAATAACAATAGCTTGACTGGTACCAGGTACTATTTCATAACCTTTAGGTATATATTTTGATATATCTACTTGATCATTAAGATGTAATTCTAAATTAACTTCTGAACCTTTAATTTCTTCACCATTAGCAAAGAATGTTAAAGTAGTTTTAAATGTTTTCATTTGAGGGACTACAAAAATCTCCTTGGTTGATCCAGGAGTTATCTCAATATTTTGATCACTTGTATATTTTTCAGGATCTAAAACATAACCATCAGGTATTTCAGAGTTAACATCAAAAACTAGTTTTTCATTTGATTTAGTGATAATTTGTCTTCTTTTAACTACCATATCATTATATTTGAATAAAATAGTTGTGGTTACATCATAAATTTCTGGTTTTAAATTTGAATCGGTATTGGAATTTTGAGCAGCTTTAATAACTACTTTAACATTTGAAACCAAACTTGGTCCTAGACCACGGTCGTGTCTTATAGAAACATTTGATGAATTATATTTTTTTAATAAGCTATAATAAGTTCCCAAGGTAGCACCAACTACACCAACAGCTAAAGCAGCTCCTAGAGAAATAACTTTAATAAGTTTAATTTTTTTGGCTCTAATCATGGTTTTCACCTCAAATTTCTACACTTAAATTTATATTAATTTACATCAATATAAACGGAATAATTTGTGTATATTTTTGTTTTTATTTATATATATAAATTTTATTTTTATTTTTGCAAAATTTATCGTTTTTTTTTTTTTTTTTTTTGAAAGGGTTCAAGAACCTAAAAACAAAACTTTTAGCCCTAAAAAATAGGGATAAAAGTTTTGTTAGACAACTTGATAACTCAAATTTACTTTCTTAAGATTTTTTTAAGAAATTTTAAAGTGATATCATTGTGATTTTTGTGGAAAAAACGCACTTTATCAAACGGATTATCTTTGGTTTTAAACACAGTTTTAGGATGAGAAAAAGTTAAAAAACCTTGATATCCATGGTATTGACCAAAACCACTTTTTCCATACCCTCCAAATCCATAATTATGATTTGATAATTGTACCAAAATGTCATTGATACATACAGATCCTGTTTTAAAATTATTAATAAATAAATTAATTAGTTGTTTATTTTTTGAAAATAAATAAACAACTAAAGGTTCTAAAGAATTAATTTTATTTCATATATCATTAATATCATCATAACCTATGATTGGTAAAATTGGACCAAAGATCTCTTGTTGCATTAGTGGATCTTCTCAGTTGCTTTCATATACTTTTAAATCAATTTTTTGATTAATGTCATCTTTGATCAAATCATCTTTTAAGCTTAATATTCTTTGATAATGTCTAGATGAAATAATTTTAGGTAAATAAGGATTTTTTAATGAATTTGATCCAAATTGATCAATATATTCTTGTTGTAATAATTTTATTAATTGATTTTTGATACTATTATGAACTAAAATAAAATCTGGCGCAACACAAGTTTGACCACTATTGATCATTTTTGCTCATACTATTTTTTTAGCACTAGATTTTAAGTTAGCTGATTGATCAACAATAACAGGAGATTTACCACCAAGTTCCATTACACAAGGTATCATTTGTTTCGCTGCTTCTTGATAAACTATTTGACCTATTTTATTATTACCAGTAAAGAAAATAAAATCCCATTTTTGTTGTACCAGATTGCTTGCTACTACACTATCTCCTAAAACTACTGATACATCTTTTGCATCAAATGTTTCAGAAATAATTTTATTAATTAAATTAGAACTATGAGTTGAATATTCTGAAGGTTTGATTACAACTTGATTACCTGCAGCAAATGCATTAATTAAAGGAATAAATGTTAAGTTAAAAGGATAATTTCAAGGACTTATAATCAATACTTTACCATAAGGTTGATAATGGATTTTGCTTTTAGAAAAAAGCAAATATATTGGAGAAGCAACTCTTTTAGGTTTTGATCATTTATTTATTTTTTTAATAAATAAATTAATTTCTTTAAATATAAGAGCTAACTCTGTCATTTCGCTTTCTATTTTGCTTTTATTTAAATCTAAATACAATGCTTGATAGATATCTTCTTGATACTTAATCAAGTTCTCTTTTAATTTCTTTAAGAAATCAATCCTAACCTTAATAAAATCTTTCATAACATAAAATTATAGTGATATTTATAAAATAAAAACAAAAATACCAAAAAAGAGATATTTTAATCCGTTTTTTGGTATTTTTGTTTTTTCAAAATTGGTGCGCGAAGAGGGACTTGAACCCTCATGCCATAAGGCACTAGAGCCTAAATCTAGCGTGTCTGCCAATTTCACCATCCGCGCTTAAGAAAAGGTTAAAAAAAATAAGCTTATGCTTAATAAGTGGTGCCGTCTATAGGACTCGAACCTACGACCTACTGATTACAAGTCAGTTGCTCTACCAACTGAGCTAAGACGGCATGGTGGAAGATGAGGGGCTCGAACCCACGACCTCCGCCTTGTAAGGGCGATGCTCTCCCAACTGAGCTAATCTTCCATAAAATGGCAGTCTGTACGGGGATCGAACCCGTGCATGCATGGATGAAAACCATGTGTGTTAACCGCTTCACCAACAGACCAAATGGCGCCGATTATTGGGATTGAACCAATGACCAACTGGTTAACAGCCAGCTGCTCTACCGCTGAGCTAAATCGGCATTTGTTATTTGTATGATAATATTATAACACAATAAAATTTTTTCAAAATAATTTTTTTATTTTTTTATTTATTGTTTATCACCATTACTTAAGTGCTAACATATTATATATAAAAATTTATAAAGTACAAATATTTTTATATAAAAATTACTCTATATCACTTGATAAAAATAATTAAATGTATCAATAGGTTAAAAAGATGATTTATTTTAAATATCTTGCTTTAATTTAATTATTTTAAAGCAAGATATTTAAAATAATATTCAGTCATAACCTTAACTATCAATATTTATACCAATTACTAAATGCAATTTAAAGTAATAAAAAAATGGACAAAGTCCATTTTGTTTAATTTATATTGAAATATCTAAAGAGTTAATTATTCTTTTAACTCTATTAAAATCTAATCTTCTTCTATATTTATTATTTTTAGCTATACCTTTAAATGACGCTCATAAATAATCACATTTATTTTTTCTTAATTGATTTATCTTATTATTTAATTCATTAATGATTTTTGAATCAATTGTTAATTCATTTATCGTTATTTTGACTTTGTTTCTACTTGTGTTTTTAACACTAGAATTAGGAACTTCATTTTTATCTCTAAACTTAATATTTTCAAAATTCTTATTATTATCAGTACAAAAAATACTTATATTACCTGATTTAGTATTAAACTTAACAAGTAAATTATTTCTTTGTTTTAAAATACTATTTTCTAATTTAATTAAATTAGAAAATGAATTAATTAATTCATTGTTTTCATATAACCAAAAATCATTAGTTGATTTTTGGTTATCAAAATAAGCTATAGCTACAGGATGTTCTGTATCACTAAAATTATCTTTATTAGGTAATAGTTGAAAATGAGTAATTTTTTTGATTAATAGTTTATCTTTTTTTCTATTGCTATTAATTAAAGTGGTTGGTATTATAGCTATTACGAATCTTACGTTTTCTAAACATTTTGCTAAACAGGTTTTATATATGTCATCATAACCATTATAGTTATCTATAGGAATATTAAGTCTTTTAGCAGAATTAGAAGCTAAATATGGAGGGTTTGTTATGACTAAGTTAAAATTTGTATAATTTCAGTTTTTAAGACTATCATTATACTCAACATCTGGATGATTAGGTTCTATGTCATAACTTTTATAAGTTATTTTAGGGTTAATTTTTTGAACAAATCTAATTAAATTATTAGCTCCTGCAAAAGGTTCTAATATTGTTTGATTTCATAGATTATTATCATCCATAAACTTTTTGAATACTTGATTATTCTCAAAAACATCAAACTCAGTATAAAATTGTCCCATTTGTAACTTCTTCATCATAACCTCTTTTTGTTATTATATTATATTTAAATCCTTTCAAAATTTCGAAGTCAAAAAAGTTGAAACAGTTTTTCATTCACATAATAAAACAAGTCTTTTTTTGAAAATTTATTTTATCAATAAACATATTTAACGATGAATATTATTATAATTAATATATGGATAAATATTATAAAGAAAAGATAAACAAAATGATTGAACAAAGCAGAGATGCATTAATAAAACAAATTGAAGAAAAAGGAATTGAGAAATGATTAGATAATAAGATTGATCTATATATAGAACGTAATGTTTTACCTCTTGAGTGAAAAGAACAAATTATTTATGAGTTAAAAAATAAGAACTTGTTTTACTTATCAGTATTCACTAAAGACATTAAAAAACAAAATATATACGAAAATATACTTTTACATTTCTTAAAAGATAATAATATAGATGCTATAAAATTACCTCAAGCTGGTAAAAATGCATTGTATGCTTATAATTCAATTATTACCAACGACATTTCTGATAAGCCATTAGAATTAAAATCTCTTGATTTTGAAATAAACTTAAATAACAATAAAATTTATTTAATGCATAAATATACTGAAGAATCTGGTGGTGCTCAAGATAATCAATTTAATGATGTAGTTAATCAAATTAGAAATTTAGATACTAACCTTATAAATAAGGTTTGGTTTTGTTTAGATGGTAAATACTACACCAAACAAAAAATTAATGAATTAAAATCTTTAAATAAAAATATCATTATAGTTAATATTCATACCATCTTACAAACATTAAAGAAGTTCAATAAATAAAGTTAATATAAAAAAATGGACAATGTCCATTTTTGCATTTCATTATTTAGAATATTAAAATTAAGAATTGTATGTCATAATTAATTAAGATACTATCTACTTAATTTTTCTAATTGTTGTTGCATTGAAATTAATACTTCATCTTTATTTTTATGGTTTCATAAAATTCAACCTAATAAAATATCTGACAACAACAGTGGAGCAATCTTAATACCAATTGAAATAACATCAAAACTTGAACAATAAGCATCAAAATATAAAGTACTTGTAGCTTTTGATTTAAAGTCTTTGTATTTCTTTAATGTTCATAAACTATAAGTTAAACCTTTATTTTCAATATGTTCAATTACCTTAGTTATTTCACGACTTTGAACATCGTCTGTAATTATAGTAATATGAGATTTTGTTTTATTTAAGAAAAATTCTGATGCAAAAAATTCATACATACTACACACTTCAAACGAACAAATTCCAATTTTATTTAAATTTTTAGCAAAATAAGAAGCTGCCATTTTGCATTCATTCATTCCTAAAATTAAATTATGTTTTTGTACAATATCATTAATATATTGATGAATGTTTTTAGAAGTGTTATCTTTATATAAATCAACAGTTGTGTTAATTGAATGTTTGTAATGAGCATTTACTTGTCTTAAAACTTCAGTTAATAAAACTGTTTCATTTTTATCTAAATCTCTAATACGATCTTGATCTGCAATATTTCTTTGTGCAACATAAATCTGTAATGATCTAAATGAATCAAAACCAAGATTTTTAGCGAATCTTGATACTGTTGGTTGAGAAGTATATAGAATTTCTGCTAATGATGCAGTTGATTGTAGTAAGAACTCTTCAGTATTGTTTTCTATATAATCTAATAAATATTGGTTAGTATCATTTCGTTTTAATTTCTTTATTTTAGATTCTTCTATTATTGAATATTTTCTCATAGTTCACCACATATAATTATATTTTAATTAAAATAACTTAACATTTTAATGTAAATTTTATAAGGTGATTTGAGGAATATTTCCATTTATTTTTTTCACATTCCCATAATTGAATAATATATACAGATAAATTTTAGAATATGGAAAAAATGGTATAAATTATTTAAATAAATAAAAATATATTAAATTATAAAAAATAAGACTATAATAATTTAGCATCATTAGCTCAGCAGGCAGAGCAGCTGGCTCTTAACCAGCGGGTCGCAGGTTCGATCCCTGTATGATGTACCATATCATTTATTGACCACTGCGAAAGCAGTTTTTATTTTTTAATTATGTAGTTATTTTAGTTTTACATAATTAAAAAATAAAATTCAATAAGAAAAATAAAAGGAGGATAATGTTTTTTAGAAAAAATGAAGAAGAAATAAATTGTGATATTGATGATCAAGAATGTTTATCAAAACACATGAGTCATATTGAAAAGAAAAACACCGTTTACAAAAGAACCAAAATGTCAAATTTTGGTCTTAAGTTAAATTCATTATACTCACAAATGTCAATGTTTAAAATTATTAGAATTACTATAATCTCAGCTATTTTCTTTGGAATTATTAGTGTTTTCTTTGTTAAAAACGTTGGTATTTATAATTTTGGTCTGGCTGCATTTGGACAATCATTTGCCAGAATTTTGACCACAGTATTAAAAGAAGATCAAGTATCAATAGCTGTAAGAAACTTAATTGATCAATTTGTCTTTTGAATTGCATATATTATTTTAAGTATTCCTATATTTATATTCGGATATAAAAAAATTGGTAAAGTATTTACCAATATTACAGTGTTATTCTTAGTAGTTTCATCTGTAGTTTCATTTAGTATTGGATTAATTCCAGGAGCTAATAATATTTACTTAATAGGTAATTTTGATAACAATCAAATTAAAGCAATATTACCTGAATACAAAAAACCTTTAAGTGGTATAATACCACTTTTATGAAATGATGGTGGAAATATTATTGCTTTAATGATATACTCAATTGCTTATGGGTATATGTTAGCTTATGTTTTTGCAATTATTCAAATCATTGGCGGAACTGCTGGAGTTACTGGAGTTATAGGTGAATGATATGCTAATGAAAAGCAAAAATCATTCGGTTCTATTTCTGGGTATATGAATATTATAATTGTTTTTATATCAGTTTTAGTAGGTTCATGATTACCTGGATCATTATTATTAAAAGAAGCTCAAACATTAGAATATAACAAGTTAAACTTAGTTTTAAAAGAAATGGTTCATAGTAATGCAAATGTTAAATCAGTAGAAGCGTTAATTAATAGTATTGAATCAGGCAAGGTTAAAATTAATAATGGATTAGATACTTTAAGTGCTATCGGTGAATTAAAAGATTATGTATCTACTTTAAAAATAACTTCTAAAGCATGAACTTTTGAATTATATTTATCACCTAACTTTGTAGCAACAGTATTAACAAATATTGTTTATATTATTGTGTTAAATAAACTTTACCCTAAATTTAAACTTGTTAGATTAGAAATTTTTTCTAATAAATGTGAAGAAATTCAATCTAAAATTAATAAAGATAAAAAAATTGTTACAGGAATGACTATTTTTAGTGCAAAAGGTGGATACACTGGAGAACCAGTTAAAGTAGTTACTTCAATTGCTTTATTTAGACATGTAGTTAGAATTATGAAAGATGTAAGAAAAGTTGATTCTGAAGCATTTATCTCTGTTAGTGATGTTTCAAGTATTGACGGATTTATTTATTTACCTGAGGATAAATTTTAGTAAATAGCAACCATTTTATATGGTTGTTATTTTTTATAAAAGACTTGATTAATAGGGTGTTGTCAAATATTAGCTTTATTTATCATTGCTTGATTTTGAGCATTAATTAACTCATAATATAAATTCTTACTAAAAACATCTACAACATTAAATTTACTTTTAGGACTATTAATATCAATAAATTTCATCCTTGCTAATCCATTGGCTACTAGTAAATAATTTAATGATTTTTTAGCATCTAATTGATCATTAAATAATATTATAGCCACCAAACGATTATATTGATCTACTGAAGTTATATAAAATCATAAGGTTTGATTTTGACATAGTTGTTTTACATATTCTTTAGCTTTTAAAGCATAATAATTTTCATATTTAGCTAATTTATTGCTATTATCATGTTTAAGTGTTTCAGGTGTATCAATTCCTAAGAATCTAATTTTTTGTTGATTTTCTAACCCTAATGTATCTCCATCAATTACTTTAGTAACTTTCATTTGAATTAATTGATATTTTTTAATAGGAGCATTAATACAACTTACTAAAGTGCTTAAACTAGCTATAAGAGGAAAACTTATCATTCATTTCATACATATTTAAAATAAAAAATAGTAAGTTACCTTACTATTTTTGAACTAATTATTAAGCTTTTCCGTTTGAACCAAATTCGTGAATTTTTGCTCTTACTGTTTCACACATTGCTTCATAACCTGGTTTGTATAATTTTCTAGGATCAAAGTTTTTACCTTTAAGATCTTCATTGCTTTCAATGTATTGTCTTAAAGCTTTATGGTTAGCTTGTTGTAATTCTGTATTAACATTAATTTTTGTAATACCTAAGCTAATTGCTTTTTGGATTTGATCACTTGGAATTCCACTTCCACCATGAAGCACAATACCAATTCCAGCAGCTTCAGAAATTTCTTTTAAAGTTTCAAAACTTAAAGATTTTCATGATGAAGGGTAAGGACCGTGAATATTACCAATTCCAGCAGCTAAAACATCAATTCCTAAATCAGCCATTTTTTTAGCTTCAACAGGATCTGCAAATTCTCCATCACCAACAATACCATCTTCTTCACCACCAATAGTACCAACTTCAGCTTCCATTGACATGTTTTTTGATTTAGCTAATTGAACTAATTTAGCTGTTTTTTCATAGTTTGAAGCAAAATCTTCATGAGAACCATCAAACATAATTGATGTATATCCTTCATTTTCAATTGCTTTTAAACAACCTTCGTATGAACCATGATCTAAGTGTAAAGCTACAGGAACTGTAATTTTAAGATCTTTAATTAATCCTAAAACCATTCCTGAAACAACTTCTAATCCACCCATATATTTAACTGCACCTTCACTTGTAGCTACAATAACTGGTGATTTTTCAGCTTCTGCAGTTAATAATACTGCTTTTGCTCATTCTAAGTTGTTGATATTAATGTGAGGAATTGCATATTTTCCTTCTTTTGCTTTTTTAAGCATTTCTGTTGCATTAACTAATGCCATATTATCTCCTTTAAATACATTGATTATTTGACATAAACTTCAATAGTTTTACTTTGTCAAGTACCGTCAAAATTACGATGAAATCTTTTATCCACTGTTAAAAGACGATATAATTCACCCATTTTTTTAGTTTGAATTTTTTCATAAGGTGTTGAATCGTTAACAAATTTTTCTGTTCAATCATCTTTTAATTCATCCTCAATGATATGAAATAATTCATCAAATGTGAATTGTTTTTTAGTATCTTCAGAAATTGCATCGATTGCAATTTCAAGCATTGTTCTTGTTTTCATTATAGTGTCCTTTCACAATACTTCTTAATTATAATATATGTTTTAGCAAAAATAATTTATGCTTTTTTGTTTTTAAAATAATTTTTCGTGGAATACTTACCATAAAAATTACATTTTTGATGGTGCACTAACTCCAATTAAAGATAATCCTAATCCTAAAATAATTTTAGTAGTTTCAACCACTGAGGCATAAACTGTTTCATCTTGATGTCCAATTAATTTAGTTTCAGAATAAAAACTATTAAAGTCTCTAGCTAAATCAATTAAATATTGGCTTAATAAATTAACTTTTGAAGTTTGCACAATGGTACTAATTAATTCTTGGAAATTATCTAATTGAATAATTAATTTTTTAGCTTTATCACTAAAATCAATTACTTTTAATTCATTATTCGCTAATTTAGCTAATAATGAAACAGTTCTAGAATAAGCATATTGCACAATAAAGACTGAACTGTTATTATCTTGTGAATTAGCTAAATCAATATCAAAATCAAACTTATTATTAATTTCTCTAGTTAACATTGTAAATCTTATAACATCAGAGCTAGACATTTCTAATAAATCTTCTAAAGTAACACTAGTACCTAATCTTTTAGACATTTTAAATTCTTGACCATCTTTGATTAATCTAACTAATTGAATGGTTAAAATATCTAATTTTTCAGGATCATGACCTAAATATTCCATTGCTACTTTCATTCTTTTAATATAACCACTATGATCTGCTCCTCAGATATTAATTAATTTATCTGCTTTAGCATATTTAGTTTCATGATAAGCAACATCAGGTAATAAATATGTATAAGTTTGATCACTTTTAACTAAAACTCTATCTTTATCATCGCCTTTAGCTTCAGTTTTCAAGAATAAAGCTCCTGATTCATCAACATAAGTATCATTTTTTAATTTATCTAATACCGGTTCAATCATTCCTTGTTCTTTGATAAATTTTTCACTTGAATAAGTATCAAAAGTTACATTAATTCTAGCTAGATCAGATTTAATTTTTTCTAATAAGATTTTTACTGCTAATTCTTTAAGTTCTTCTTTAAAAGCTAAATCTAAAAATTTATCTCCATATTGATCTTTAATTTGATTAGCTAATCAAACAATATCCATTCCACCATAACTATCTTCTGGTAATTTTGTATCTATTCCAAATAAATTTTGATATCTAACTAAAGTAGAATCAGCAAGAATATTAATTTGATTTCCTGCATCATTAATGTAATATTCTTTTTCAATATTAAATCCTGCGTGTTTATAAATTCTAGCTAAAGAATCTCCATAAACTGCTCCTCTAACATGACCTACGTGTAAAAAACCTGTTGGATTAGCTGAAACAAATTCAATATTAATTCTTTCTTTAGTTAATTCTTCATCCATTTCTCCAAAAGTTTCTTGATTTTTTAAAATATTTTCTATAACTTTTGTAAAAGCTTCATTATTTAGAACGATGTTTAAAAATCCTGGCATTGCTATATCAATTTTTTGAATATATTGATTTTGATTTAATAAATTAGTAATTTCACTAGCAATTTGCGTTGGTGCAGCTTTTTTATATGCTTTTAAAACAAAAGCTACATTCGAAGAATAAGCATAAAAATTATTTTCAATATTTAATTTTTCAGGAACATTAGGCTCTGATAAATTAAATTTAACTTGATTTGCATCAAATTCAACATCAAAATAATTATCATTTTGTAACTTAATAATTGCATCAATAATTGCTTTTTTAATCAGTTGTTTAAGACCCATTTTTCTCCTATTATTATTTAAAAAGTAAATTAAAAATATTATTTTATATTTATTAAATAAATTATTTATATATTATATAGTTATTTAACTACTAAAAAAACAAAAGACTAATATAATAAAATTATGTTAAAAATATATGTTTGTGGACCTACTGTTTATAATGATGTACACATTGGAAATTTAAGACCTATAATTACAATGGATTTAATTTTAAAAGCTGCAAGATACTTAAATATTGATTTTAAATTCATTCATAATATTACAGATATTGATGATAAAATTATCAATCGTGCTCTTGAACAAAATAAAACTGAATCGGAAATTGCAAATTATTATGCTGATGAATATTTAAATTTATTAAATAAATTTAATGTTAATACAGTTAATCAATTTGAATATGTAACTAAAAATCTTGATGTTATTAATAATTTTATTAAGCAATTAGTTGCTAATAATAATGCTTATTTAGATAGTGAAAATAATGTTTATTTTGATGTTCAAAAAAACATTAATAACTATGGAATAGTATCAAATCAAAAAATTGATAATATGATTTTTGAAGAAAATAATAATTTAAATAAAAAATTCCAAGCTGATTTTGCTTTATGAAAAAATACTAATGTTGGAATTAAATATGATTCAAGTTTTGGACCAGGTCGTCCTGGATGACATACTGAATGTGCAGCATTAATTTATAAACATTTTGGTGATCAAGGAGTTGATATTCATGGCGGTGGAATGGATTTAACTTTTCCACATCATGAAAATGAAAACATCCAATTTTATGCATTGACCAATAATAATTTAACTAAAAAATGAATTAGAAATGGTCAAATTGATCTTAATGGAATTAAAATGTCTAAATCATTACAAAATGTTTTTTTAGCTAAAGACTTTTTAGAACAATATCCTGCAGATTACTTAAAAATGATTTTCTTACTTAATAATTTAACTAGCATCATTAATATTGATGATAATTTATTTAACAATGTTAAAAAAATCTATCGTAGAATAAAAATGATTTATTTTAATTTTTATTTAGAAAATAAAAATTATCAACCTAATTTTGATCAAGTAAAAACAATTTTAAATTATGTTTATGAAATTAAATTTGCCAATTTTAATAAAGAAATTAACCAATTAATTAAAAATATCAATATAAATAATGATGCTATAGATCAATCAACTTTAATTGAAATTTTTAATGCTTTAGGTTTTGATTTTAACAAAATCAATTATGCTAAATATATTGCTATTTACAAAGAATGAAAAGAATTATTGGCTAATAAAAATTATCAAGAAGCAGATATCTTAAGAGATAAATTAACTAAAAAAGAACTAATATAGGAATCAAAGGAATGAAAAATATGAAACAATTATATATGTGTGGGAAAAATTCTGTTATTGAAGCTTTTGAAAATAAATTAGCTATTGAAAAAATTTATTTAAGCAAAAAAGAGAATTTAAAATACTTTAATAATGCTAAATTTCCAGTATTAGTTAAAGATAATAATTTTTTAAATAATTTAACCAAAGAAAATCATCAAGGATTTGTTGCTATATGTAAAAATGTTGATATTTATGATTTAAATTATTTAATTAAGAATAAACCTGAAGTTATTTTGATGCTTGATCACATTCAAGATCCACATAACTTAGGTGCTATAATTCGTACAGCTAATGCTGCAGGAATTAATCATATTATTTTACCTAAAGATAAAGCAGCAGATATTAATTCTACTGTGTTAAAAATATCTTCTGGTGGTATGGTTAATACCAAAATTACTAAAGTAAGTAGTTTATCAGCTTCAATTACAAAATTAAAAAAAGAAGGTTATTGAGTATATGCAACTACATTGGATCAAAATGCTATTGCACACAATGAAGTTAGATACAATAAACCTACAATTATTGTTATGGGTTCAGAAGGAGAAGGTGTTTCAAAAAGCGTTTTATCAGTTTGTGATCAAACAGTTTATATTAAACAATTTGGAACAGTGCAATCTTTAAACGTTTCTGTAGCAACTGGTATCATTCTTTTTGATTACATCAACAAAAACAATGATTAAACTAATAGATTGCTCTAATTGAGATATTAGAGCAAAAGAATATTTCAAAATCAAAAACAATAAAATTAATCAAAATAAATTAATGTGAGATTTTATAACTTCCAATCCTGAGAAGTTAAATCTCTTTGTTAATAAAATTAAATGATTTGTTCACATAGGTAATTATAGTACTGAAGAAGTTAAAAATGTATTCTTATCATTTTTAGTGGAAGTAATTAATAATTACACTAATTATTCAAAATTTAATTTTGAATACTATTTATGAGAACAATTAAAAACCAAAACATTAAATTACTTTAATAAGCAAAATTCACAACAACAAATTTTTGAAGTTAAATTAGCTTTCCAGAGAATTAATTTAATGAATTTAAAATTACAAATTAGACATACTTTTTGTAAAGATTCTAATGATAAAGACAACGAAGAAAGATGAACAATAATTTATGAAAGATTTATAAATAAATTATCTAAGTTAGAAAAAGACTTTATTTCGCTAAATCATACTCAAAGAAATATAGCGTTTTCTAATACTAAAAGTAAAAGAATTATAGATAGTTTGAACCAAAAATTGCACCAATCTCTATAAATCAATAATTTATAAATTATGTTAAAATATATAATATTATGAAAAACAATAATAAAGTTTCAATAGCTTGCCAAGAATGCAAGAAAAAAAATTATACAAAGAACAAAAGTTTAGGTAGCGATAAAAGAATTGTTATCAAAAAACATTGTCCTCATTGTAAAGTTCACACAGTGCATAAAGAAGAGGTTTAATTTTGAAAAAAGATAATCAATCAACTGAAGTTAGCAACAAAAAAGAAAAACGTAAAAAATGATATTTTTTCCGTAAGGTTGCTAAAGATATTAAACGTGTAAGATGACCTGATGCAAAAACTAATACTTCAAACTTTATAAAAATTATTGTTTTTACAGTTTTATTTGCTCTTTTTGTGTTTGCTATTACATTTGGTTTCACACATCTTTGAAACCATTTTCACATTACATAGAGTATTGATTTTAAGGAGAAATAATGAATAATAATTACAAATGATATATGATTTCAACAATTAGAGGTAAAGAAGATCACGTTATTGAATCATTAAATAACAGAATTGTTGCTGAACAAGTTGAAGGTTCTTTTGATTTAGAATTTTCAGAAAATGGTCCTTTTAGAATTTTTAAAAAACCTACTTTAACAGCTAAAGAAATTGATAAAAAAAGAGAAGGAATGCCTTACAAAATTAAATGAATCAATATTTATCCTGGATATATTTTTGCAAAAATGGATATGACTGATAAAGCTTGATTCGTTATCCGTAATACTCAATATGTTACAGGGTTAGTAGGATCTTCAGGTAAAGGAGCTAAACCAACTCCAGTAAGTAATTTAGAAATTAGAAAAATGGAAAAAGCTGAAAAAGAAGCAATTGAATTATTTAACTCAGGAAAAAACTTATCATCATTAAAAGTTGGTGATTTAGTTGAAATAGTTGCAGGACCTTATAAAGGTGAAATTGGACCAATTACTTCAATTAATTTAGAATATAATACAGCTGTTGTTTCACTTGAAACATTTGGTAAAAAAACTCCTGTTGAAATCGATATTGATTCATTAATTTTAAATTAAATAACTTTATGTAATCTTAATTAGATAATAATTTAAAACAAAAACTAACTAGTTTAACTAGTTAGTTTTTTATATCTATTTTGCTTATTTGTTCAATAATCAAAGTGGATTTTTTAAGAATGTGTTTATTGAAATGATTGAATAAATAATAATACCTAATAAAGAAAATATCAATCATACAACACAAGAAATCAATAATGTAAAGCTTTCATCAATTGATAAATATTGAGTTAAACCAAGATTTTGTAACACTATATTTTGCACACCATTTGAAACCATTAAAGTTAATAATAAAGTGATAAATGACAATAATATAAATGTTGCTAGATGATAAAATAATGCTCAACCCACTTTTGCTTTCAATACCTTTAAAATACCAATATCTTTCTTTTTAGAATCAATAATTAATTTACTAATAACAGTGATAATTAATAAAAATAATAGAATAATACCCACTGAAGCATATACAAGTATTTGAATTGATTTACTATTAGAAGCTAAAATTCTACTAATTACTGAATTACTGAATTTATATATATTGAAATATTGATCATTATTATTTAGAGTTGTTAATAAATTATCATTAGAATATAATTCTAACCCTATAGGTAAAGGAGTTGTGTTGATGTTTGTTTGATAAAAGGTAGGAGTTTCATCATTTGTAATACCTACTATTTTTACAATCTTATTATTTATTAAACCTGTTAAAAGGTAATCTTTATTAAATTGAATTCTATTTTTATTTCTTTCATAAAGACTGTTAGATATTACTATTTCGTTAGAATTAGTAGGTTTTTTACCTTGAATAATAGGTTGAGAATCATATTTAACAATATTAAAAGCATCAATTGAATAGATTAAACCTACATGATTTTTATTAACCTTAGTTAGTGAAAAAGATTTTGAACTTTTATAACTTTCAACATCAATCATCTTAATTAAATCAGCATTTAAATAAGTATATGATATTCCATTTATTGATGAATTTGTACTAATATTAGTCACTTTTAAAGGGTATTTGTTATTAGTTCCTTCAACAAATAAATCTAACATAACATTATTTTGGGTTATATTTAACTTGTTTGCAACCTCTTTAGAAAGGATAATTTCATTTGTTTTTAAACTAAATCCTTCATCACTTAATTGAATTCTATCTTTATAGAAATCATTATTGCTAATTTGTTTTATTTCATTATTTTTTAAACTAATATTAATATCTTTATAAGATAAAATTAATTCATTTTTTAATTGGTATTTTGGTTGAATAAATTTAATTTTTTCATCTTGTTTTAATTGATATATTAGTTGATTACTAAACCCAATACCATTTTCTTTACTTGCAATATATAGGTCATTATTTGCTAATTTATCATTTTTAGTTTGTATTAACTTAGCACCACTTGCAAAAATAAATGAATTACTTACCAATTGAATACCAACTAAAAAAGTCAATATTATTAAGATAAATTGAAATCATTTTTTCTTAAAATCACTAAAAACTAATTTTAATGTTGGTTTTAATTTTGTAATAAAATTACTAGTTTTTTGAGTTTTAATAGTTAAATCTTGACAATCATTGTTGTTAAATTTAGGTTGATTTTCGGTTATAACATTGTTTTCTAAATCAATTATTAAATCTGCATATTTTTGAGCAGCTGCTAAATCATGTGATACTATAACAACAGTTCTTCCTTGCTTTAATGAAGCAAAAAGCTCAAAAACAAAATCACTATTTTTTTGATCTAAATTGCCTGTTGGTTCATCAGCTAAAATAATTTTAGAATCTCTACTAATTGATCTTAAAATAGCTATTCTTTGTTGTTCTCCACCTGAAAGGTTATTAATAGTATTATTTAGTTGATCATTACTTATTGATATTTTTGACGATAACTCTTGTATATCATCATTTGTTATATCTCTGTTTATTACTTGGTTAGCAATTTTAATTGTGTCAATTGCTTTGATATTAGATAATAAATTAAATGATTGAAAAATATAGTCCATATGATTATTAGTTAATCATTTGCTATGTTCTTGATCGTTTATAGTTATCTTTCCTTCATAATCACTATCCATACCACTTATAATATTTAATAAAGTACTTTTACCACTTCCTGATCTACCTACTATAAATGTAATTTTATTTTCTGGTAAATCAATATCTAAATCCTCGTACAATATTTGTTTTCCAAAAGATTTGGAGATGTTTCTAAGTTTAATCATTGTTTCCTTCATTTAATAGATAACTATAGTATTTTTTACTAAGTTCATCTATTTGGTTTAGTTTACTTTTAATAATTTTCCTGAGTTTCCAAGTTTTAACAAAAAACGATAAAAAGAGCATTTTATTGCTCTTTTTTTAACTTTTTCAAAAATTTACATTGTAATTTACATTTTTTGAGTTTCTAATATCTTTTTGATAAGAGCAAAATCATTTAAATGTTGCGTATTATCTTTATTTTCTATTAATTTTTCAGTGATAATTTTTGAATTTACCACTTCAATATATTTATTAGCACTTAAAATTGCTTTTATTAATCTTGTGTTAGTAAATCTTTCGTTTTTAACACCTAATACAGGTTCTAAGTTTTTATTTACTAAAGTTAGTAAATATCTCATAAGAACTAATGATATAAAGCATAAAAGGAAATATCCTTCAATGTGTTTATCACTCCGCACATACACAGGTCTGATTCTTAAAGCGTTTTTTAATGTTCTAAAGTTTTCTTCAACTTGTCATTGTTTTGCATATAAATCAACAACATCTTGAACCGTGAGATCGTGTCTTGATGTTTCATAAGCGTATAAACCGTCAAACTTCTTATCTCTTTCGATTTTTTCATAATCTAACTTATATGAAGTTGTTTTACCATTTTCAATTTCTTTAAAGAATTTGTATTTTTTACCAGCAAGCAAATCAGCTTGAGCAACAATACCATTTTTAGCTTTTTTATTGAAATTATCAATAAGAATTTGTCTATCTTGTTTATCTTTTTTAGCACGTTTTTCACTATAAGTTATTATTCTACGTCTAGTTCTTCCATTTGGACGTTTTTTCTGTCATAGTGATTCATAAGCTTCTTCTTTGAATTTAAAATTATCTAAATCTACATATCCTTCAGGATCTTGAGCAAATAATTTAGTTCTTTTGGTAGCGATTTTTAATCTGTAAGAGATTATAAAATCTATATTATTTTGTTCTAGAAATCTGATGTTTTTATTGGTACTCATTCCTCTATCAGCAATTATTGTAACCATTCTAAGATTGTAAATTTTCTTAATTTCATTGATAAATGGAATGAAAGTGTTTGGGTCAGCTGTATTGCCTTTAAATAATTTGTAATGGATTGGAATACCATTTTCATCAGTGATTAAACCTACTACAATTTGATCTTCTTTGAATTTTCCATCTTTTGAATATCCAGGATGTTTAAGACCTAAACTTGTAAAAGTCTCAAAATATACAGTTGATGAATCAAATCACATAACATCAACAGATCTTAGGTTTTTAGAAATTAATGAATTATTGATGTTTTTTAAAATAGTTGTTTTATTATCTGAAAGATAATCTAAAGAGTTGTAGAATGTAGTCTTTTTTGAATCAAATTCTATTTCATAATCAGGAATACTTTCAAAAGTTTTAATAATACTTTGCTGTTTTAAGATACGTGTTGAAATTATAAATTTCAATATTTTTATTAATTCTTTTGATCTTGTTTCTTTAGTTTTCTCAAAAATATCCAAGTCATCGATTGTGTTAAATAAAACTTGATGACCATAATTAACAACTTTTGATTCAACAACTGAATTTTTAAGAACTTTATTTACTTCTTGCAAAATTTTATCTTTAGGCCATTCAGGATCTCAATTAACACAAGCTTCTTTTAAGAGATTAATTGGGTCTTTTGTAGATTTTTCTAATTTTTCTAAATTCCCCAAACCAATACTTCTCTTATAACCTCTAGCATGACCATTTGAGATAGCTGCTGTGATGTAGTATGTGTCTTTTCTTTTACTTCTAACAATAATTCACTTTTCTTTTTTCATACTCCTAATTATACCATAATTACAATGTAATTATGTGGAAAAAATAATTTTTTTACTATACGTAGTATAGTAAGTATGGAAAAGTGCTAAAAAATTGGCTAAAACTTGGAAACACAGGATTTAATAGATAACTATAGTATTTTTTACTAAGTTCATCTATTTGGTTTAGTTTACTTTTAATAATTTTATTAATTTTGTTTTTAAAGTCAGTGATATTATTGTTTTCTAGCACTAAATTTAATAACATCAATTGATTTATGTTTAAATTTTGTAAGCTATCATCAACTTGTAATTGTTTTTTAATTATATTAATAATATTTTTATCATTAATTTCTAAGATATTTATTAGGTTTAAAATATAAATATTTTCACTTAAAGGAAATTCTTTAGTTCTTTCATTTAATGATTTTGTAAATACAGATAAATTAGAATGACTAATATACACATTTTTAGCTAATTTAGACAAGTTATATAAAGCCAATACTAATCAGTATCAATTTGAAATTCTTATATCCATTTTTAATAAATTGTTTATATTTTTAGTTATTGCTTGAGCTTTATCTACCAATAAACTTGGTTTGATTTTTATTAAAGACATTATTAAATAATAATAATTTTTAGATATATCTTTTGTGAAGAAATTATTTAAATAATTATTAAGTGTATTTTCTAAATAGGGTGTTATTTTATTAATGTATTGTTTATCACTATAATTTAATAATATTGATAAGAAGCTATCTTTAGCATTAAATACAACTTCTTGGAAGTTTCTGTTAGAAATATAAAAATTAATTTTATCCTCTATTTCTTTTATTGGTAAATCACCATCAAAAGTTTCGATATACGCTTTAAATAACGAAATGCTATCTTTACTATTTCCTAATATTTGTCTAAGTTCTTTCAATAATGATTGATTATCGTTTAAAAAGTATTTAACATTTAAAATGTGTTCATCACTTAAATTGCTAACCTTTTTAGTATTAATAAGTTTATTTTTAAAACTATTTAATACGTTTGTAGGTATTGTATTAATGCTTTTTGTCAATCTTATATATGTCATATAATTATCAATATATTTATCATTAGCAGTATCAAAAATCAAGTCATATGAAGTTTTTGGACTATATCTTTGGATAAATTCATCTAATTGATATGTGTAAAAAAACATTAAAAACTCCAATTGTATAAGCAAAATTTATTTCATCATTATCATATACTTTAAAAACACTCTTATTTGCATCTCATAATTTATCAAAGTATTTAAAATACTCTTTTAATGCAGTTGTAGATATTCTATTAGCTATTATTTTTAAATAATATGGATAATCAAAATGATCTAATTTTTCTCATGATAAATCAATATTAATCTCATTTAATTTATTCAAAATCTTGTTATTTATTTTTCTATCTAGATCATATAAATTTGATAATAAGAATGAATCATTATTTTTAAAATGAAAGCTTGATATATAGTGTTTATCTTTGGTTTCAAAAGTATTATTTTCAATAAATTGTTTATACTGATTGCTTGTATTTTCTTTGTAATCAATTTGTTTTACATTAGATTTAAAAAAGTAATCTTTATTTTGGAATTTAGTATATAAAACTGTAGGAATTGAAATAGATAAAGTTAATACCAAACCTGCAATAATAAAATATTTTAATTTCTTATTTTTAAGCATATCCACCTTTATCTAAGTTAATTTTTTTAAATATCATTTTTCTCCTAAGTTATATTTATATTAAAGTTTTTATTTACTTAAAACGATATTAACATATAAAAATATTTTTTTATGAAAAAAATATTTTTCCATATATATCCTTTATATATAAGTTTTTGTTTCCATAATTTCGCATATTAAAAGATAGACACTTATATGTCTATCTTTTAATTATGTTAAAATTAAATTTATACCCTCTTGGTTCTAAGAGTTCATCAAAATAAACCTATTCCTAAAAGTAAGAAGACTAAATAAGAAACTATTGATACTGTATTTGATGTTGCTCATTTTACTCCAACTAAGAAAGGAAACTCATAAATTAATATCACACTAATAATTAATAAAGATGAAAAAATATACAATATTTTTTCATAAATTGGTATTTTAACAATTTTGCTTTGTTTTTCTAATATAAATGCTGTAATATATGCTAATAAATATTGGAATAAAAATGAAATTGTACCTAAGTTAATTACTTCTTTAAATAAGCTTATTTGAGGAAAAATGTTAGGTAAAATATTAAATAATACCATTGCAATAATGATTAATGAAGTATTAAATCATATTGCGTTTTTATATTCGTTGTTTTTATTTGTTTTTGCAAGTTGCATTGGTAAATATTTTTCTTCTGCTAAAGCTACAATAATTCTTGAATAAACATTAGCACTAGTTAATGTTGAAGCAATATTATAAGTTAATAAATATGTTCCAAAAATAAAAATACTTGCTGTGCCAAAGACTATACGATAAATACCAATAAAATTATTATTAATTTTAATTAAATCAGTACCTAAAAATAAAACATATCCAATAATATAAAATGTAAAAATTGATAAAAATACAATTATTATCAATTTTTTAATATTATTGGTTTTAACATCTTTAGCGATATTAGGTATTGTTTCAATACCACCAAAAGCAAACATAAAAAATAATATATTACTAAAAATTAAATAAGTATCTATTTTACTATTCTTTGCTTGAGCAAAATTATTTTTAAAACCATTATTTACAATTGTTAAATAAGCTAAAATACCAATTCCCAAAATTAAAATAACTCATTTAACACTTGCTGTAATTAATATTGCTCATCTTGAAAATTTAAATCCATAAGTTGAAAATAAAATCAAAATAATAAAAAATATAACCGAAATTAACCTTACAATTCATAAAGTAGTGCTATTGGATGTAAATACACTAGCAACTCTTTCTAAGAATAATGGTCCTGCAGCAGAAAATAAAGGAACTTGGATTCATTGATTTCATCCTGTAAAAAATGCAAATTTTTTATATCCTGTTTTCTGTGCATAAATAAACGAACCACCATATTCATCTTTGTATTCATTAGATAATCTTGCAAAAACTAACGTAGTTACAAAAGCAATAAATGCACTTGCAAAAATAATTAGTAATCCAAAATAACCTAATTTAACTATGTCTATAATTGTAGCGATAAAACCAAAACCAATAATGTAATTAATTGATAATAAAACAAAGGTTTTATCGTTCATTGTTTTATGCATAAAATTCTCCTAATTGTTGAAAAAAGTGCAAAAAGTCTTTATTTTTAAGTCAAAAATAAACTTTTTGTTTTTTCATATATATTTTACTATCATTTTAAATTTAAGTTAAATAAAAAAATATCAAATTTTAGATTTGATATTTTTTGTATTAATTAAATATAATTAGTATCCACCTTTAGATTCTTTACCTTCAATAATAGCAACTGATCTACTGGTTCCAAATCTTGAAGCTCCAGCATTATACATTGCTATTAAATCATCAAGATTACTAATTCCTCCTGCTGCTTTAATTAACAATTTATCTCCACAAACTTCTTTCATAATTTGAACATCTTCTAAAGTTGCTCCTCTATAGCTAAATCCTGTAGATGTTTTGATGAATTCTGCACCAGATTTCATAACAATTTCTGTTGCTTTTTTAATTTCATCTTTTGTTAATAATGCTGTTTCAATAATAACTTTTAAAACGTGGTTTCCACAAGCTTCTTTAACTTTTTTAATGTCGTTTAAAACATATTCATAATCACCTTGTTTAAAACGACCGATGTTCATTACCATATCAATTTCATCAGCACCATGATCAATAGCTAATTTAGCTTCATGAGCTTTAGATTGAGTAATCATGGCTCCTAAAGGGAAACCTACAACACTTGTAATTCCAACGTTTTGTTTTTTTAATTTATCAGCTACGTATTTTACTCATGAAGAGTTAACACAAACTGTTTTAAAGTCATATTTAATAGCTTCATTGATTAATTTATCAATTTCTTTTGTAGTTCCTTCAGCTTTTAAATATGTATGATCAATCATTTTGTTATATTCCATAATACTCCTATTGTAATTTATCTAAAATTATTTTATTTTCAACTTGTTCTTGATTAATTTTGTATGCATTTGATAATTCTGAAACTAATGCTATATCTATTGGGTTAGATGAATATAAAGTAAATAATACATCTCCAATTTTTACTTCTTCATTAGTTTTTTTGTTTAATGTAATTCCTGCCTCAAAATCAATTGAATCTTCTTTAGTTTTTCTTCCTGCACCAAGTTTCATTGACACTAATCCAAAAGCTAAACTATCAAAAATTTCTAAATATCCATTTTCATTAGTCTTTACTTCTAATTTATATTTGGGATTTCAAAAATCTTTTGATTTTAATTTAGCAACATCTCCACCTTGAATTTCAACAAATTCATAGAATTTAGCTAAAGCTTTTTTATTATCAATTACTTCTTGTACCATTTTTAGACCTTCATTATGATCTTTTGCAATTTTAGCTTGTTCTAAAATAGTTGCACAAGATGAATAAACTAACTCATTAAAGTCTTTTGGACCCTTACCTTCTAGAGTTCATATTGCTTCTAGCACTTCATTTTTATTACCAATTTCTCTACCAATTGGACGATTCATATTAGTAATTTCAGCTCTTACATCAACATTTAATTCTTTACCAATATTAATCATAGTTCTTGCAAGATCTCTTGCTTGAGCTAAATCTTTCATAAATGCACCATTACCACATTTAACATCAAGTAAGATTGCATTTGATCCAGTTGCAAGTTTTTTAGACATAATACTTGAAGCAATTAAAGGAATTGATTCAACTGTTGAAGTAACATCTCTTAATGCATATAATTTTTTATCTGCTGGTACTAATTGAGCACTTTGTCCAATTACTGCGATTTTATGTTTTTTAACTTGTTCTATAAAATCTTGTTCTGATACTTCAACATTAAATCCTGGAATAGATTCTAATTTATCAATAGTTCCACCAGTATGACCTAAACCTCTACCAGACATTTTAGCTACAGGTGCTCCACAAGCTGCAACAATTGGAGCTACTGCTAAAGTAGTTTTATCTCCAATTCCACCAGTTGAATGTTTATCTACTTTAATTCCTGGAATAGCAGATAAATCAATAACATCTCCTGAATGCATCATATATTTAGTCATAGTAGCTATTTCTCTAGGATTCATCCCATTAAACATAACCGCCATTAAAAATGCACTCATTTGATAATCAGGAGTTTGATTAGTAACATATGATTCAACTAAGAACTTAATTTCTTCATTGGTTAATTCTTTATTTAAACGTTTTTTTTCAATAATATCAACTACACGCATATTATTTTGCTAAGTTTAAAGCAATCTCCATCATACGTTTAAATGCAAATTGACGTTCTTCAGCTGAAGTTTCTTTTTGAGTAATAATGTTATCACTAATTGTTAATAAGCAAGCTGCTTCTTTGTTTAAAACTTCAGCATTGGTAAATAATGCATATGATTCCATTTCAACACATAATGATTCTGTTGTAGCAATTCTTTCTTCAACAGGTACTACTGAATAAAATACATCAGATGAATGAACTCTACCTTTGTGTAATGGAATGTTTAAATCATTAGCAATTTCTTCGATTTCTTTATTTAATTCTTTACTTGGAAAAGCTAAATTACCACTTTTTCCTAAAGCTAATTTTCTATAAGAATCTCCATCAGCATATGCTTCAGTTGCTAAAACAACTTCATATAAATCTAAATCTGCTTTATATGATCCTGCTGAACCTATTCTAATAATTCTATCTACATCATAGAATTTATATAACTCGTATGAATAGATTCCAATTGAAGGACAACCCATTCCACTACCTGCAACAGTAATAGGTTTTCCTTTGTATGTCCCTGTATACATGAACATATTTCTAACTGAGTTAACTTGTTTAAACCCTGGATCTAAGAAGGTTTCTGCTATAAATTTAGCTCTTAATGGATCTCCTGGCATAATAACTGTTTTTGCTATTTCACCTTTTTTAGCTTGAATGTGTGGTGTCATAAAAATTTCCTCCTAAATTAAAATTAATTACTTATATATTCTTTGTTATTTATAACAAAGTTCAATCATTATAATTTTACCACTTAGTAGATTAAGTGATATACCTGAATCAAATACTATGACCAGTATTCTTTTTAAGAAATTTATTAATTTTATTTTGTTTTTGTTTCGTACATACTCTCAATAAAGTGTAGTGTCTGATAATTTGATATTTCTTGTTCTTCGTTGAGTCTATTTTTCTTTAAGAAAGAATCACTGATTATTAATCTACCTGATTCTTTCTTAAAACCTTTATTTGATCAATTTCTACTATCTTGATTATGTCCATTGATAAAAGAAACTTCTTCAAGTGCATAGCAAGTAAATCTTTGAATTTGCATTTTTTTGTAATATTCTATAGTTTCAGTTTTCATTGCAGTTTGTTTATTATCAATTGAATAAATTACTTTTAGTAATATGTAATAAAAATCCTTACCACTATTGTATTTCTTTTCATAATCAAAATGCAACTTATTTATAGCAGCTACAGCATTATTTTGACTATTTATATTCTCTGTTTTAATATTTATTAAAGCATCAAATTTATTGCAAGATAGCACAAAGTCATAACTACTATTTTGCGTTGATTCACCTTCTCTTCAAATAACTCAATCTTTATTATTCTTAAATACATTTTTAAATTTTTGATATACAAATTCTTCTAAAATGTACCCTAAAGCTGTAGATGTTCTTAAGCAACTATATTTAGATTTCAACAAATTTAAATCTTCTGCTTTTATTTCTATTTCATAACCATAAACTTTAAAAATATTATCTATTTCTTTCAACAAAACTTCTTTAAGGCTGTTTAATTCTGTTCAATTAATCATATTTAAAAACTTCTTTTATTATTTTAACTATTTCTACTGATAGCTTTGCTGGAACAGCGTTTCCAATTTGTTTTAAGATGTTTGATTTAGTAGATGTAAAAATAAAATCATCTGGAAAACTTTGTAATCTTGCAAGTTCTCTTGGTGTCATTACTCTATTTAAAACAGGATGAAGATGCACTCCACCATGGTTTTCTTTAACAGTGGTTGAAGGCCTATCATAAAATTGACGTCTAAATGCATCAGAGTAGTTTTTCATTGGACTTTTACCTTGAGGAGTTTGTTTAATTTTTTCAATCATTTGAGCTGTATGTTTTGTGAAAATATGATTAAACTCTTTATTTTCTGGAGCATCTTCTAAGTCATAAATTGCATCTTTAACTGTTTTAATTGGTAATTTAGTTTCTTTAATTTTATTAATAACTTCAATTACCTTATTCTTATCTTTTTCTTTTGCACCAATAAAGATTACTCTTTCACGTTTTTGAGCAACTCTAAAATTAGATGCATCTACTAAAACATATTCTGAATAATAACCAATTTCTTTTAACATTGAAATGATTTTATTAATTACTAATTCACCATCTCTTTCCTTAAAAGATAAGATACCTTTAACATTTTCTAAAACGAACAAATTACAATTTGTTCGTTCAATTACATCAATAGTGTATTTATAAAGCTGATTTCTTTCATCATCTTTATCTCTTTTACCAGCCATTGAGTATCCTTGACAAGGAAAACCACCAATTACAATATCAATTTGATTTTTAAATTTTGCTTCAATTTCTTCTCGAATTTTAAGATCTGTAATATCTCTTATAGGTTCATTTTTACCATAGTTTAAGTTATAGGTATCTAAAGCAGGTTTTCAAAATTCAACTGAATAAACAATATCAAATCCAGCTTTAAAAAATCCATAACTTAATCCACCACAACCTGAAAATAAATCAATAACTTTAACTTTCTTCATTATCCCCCTTTAACTCATTAATTATATAGTGAATATAATTAATTATTTATGAATGCTGTTTTAAAATTAATGATTTATGATCACTATCTAAATCAAAATAAGGATAAATTGTTTCTCTAGTAGAAGTTGCATTAGATGAACTAGTTGTTTTGGTAATAGATTTTCACCCAGGTTCTAATAATTTAACACTAGGTATTGTTAAATCCATATCTAAAATCTCATTCATTTGAGGTTTATTATCATTATTTAAATCTTTTCAGAATTTTAATTGATATTTATTAGCTGAATAATTTATCTTAATTTGATTTTGTGTGTAATATTGATAGTATTTTGTTTCAGGATAAATTCTATTATTAATTTGTCATTCTCTAGTTGTACTTAAGTTATCTCCTGAAGTTAAATTAGCTCCTTTATCAATTTCTTTGTGACCAAAGAAATTAAAAGTATCTTGATATTTAATCAATGTGCTTGATAAAATAGTTCCATCACTTATAGCAACTATTCCTGAAGCTTCTTTATTAGGTAAATATCCTATAGCATCAAAATATAAAATATCTTGTCCTGAATTAGCAAATGATATTTTATATTTTGAATTTTGTAAAACCTCTTGATTTGAGTCTCTAAATATAACTTGAGCAACTGATTTTCCATAACCCATATAATCTAAATATAAATCATAAAATTCCCTAGTTCTATCATTACTTCTATTAGCATCAAAAGTATGTATTTGATTGCTTGAAGGACTAGATGCATTAGCTTTTTCAGTGTATAAAAATGTATCAAATTTAAATACATTATTAGGATACATTATGCTATTTTCATTAAATAAATTAGGATAATTAAATAAATTAAGTGCATAAACTTTTGATCAATCTTCAGAATATGCATTTGGATAAACATTAGTTTTTCCTCCATTAAATGCATAAGTACCATAAAAATTAATATCAGTTGGTTTAGAAAATAAATTAACACTTCCTTGATTTTTCATATCAAAATAAGGTTCATAACCAAATTTGGTATATTCTCTAGCAAGTAATTCATCCATTCCATAACTATAAGCTAATGAATGATTATTTAATAATAATCCTTCATTAACAAAAGGTGAGATTGTATAAATTGGATTATTGATACCATTAAATGAATAAACAACACCTTCATTACCAATTCTTCATAAATCATGTAAGCTTAAATTATTTCACAAAGTAATATTAGAAGTATCTGCTTGTAAGGTATTAGAATATAACTTTCTTAATTTATTAAGATCTAAATATCCCACTTTATCAAAATCAAAATTTAATAAAGTTTTAAATTTATCAACAAAAGTTTTATTTCATAATTTAGGTAACAATTTACCATCTTGATTTTCAACTAATTCAATATTTTGGACATTATTAATAGTGTTATCTTTCTTAATAGCTGTTCTTAAATAAATATAAGCTCAAAAGTGCATATATTCATGGAATAAAGTTGGCATTAATTTATAAACTAATAAATTAGCTGGCACATTAGAATAAGTTGCTGGATTAATTGATAAATAAATTGATCTAGTTTCATTAATATATGCACCATCAGTACCTAAAGGTTGAGCTTCAGTGAAATTAATATAAATATTTCTTAAATAATGAACTTCTGGACCAAAAGAAATCTTACGCTTAAATTCTTGAGCTAAAGTAACTAAACCACTAGCTCCTAAAAAATAATTATGTCCTGGAATTTTAAATTCAATAAATTTAATACCTGTATAGTTATCGACATATTCTAAGTATTCTTTTTGGCCTTGGAACATCTTTGTTGTAACAGAATTTACACCATTAGTTGCATTAATGTCTACACTTGCTAAGCTTCTATCTTGATCAAAACTTGAAAATGCATTATCTGCAATTTTAACTAATTCATTTTTAGGTTGTTTTAATTTAGTTTCTAAATTAATTAACTCTTTTAATGAATAATTATTTAATTGTTCATTAGTAAATTGGTTATTATCAAGTTTTAAAATTTTATTTATAAACTGAACTTTTAATTCTTTTTCATCTTGAATCTTATCTAAGAATTTTTGTTTAACTTGATTTAATTGCTCTGTTGTTTTACTATTTAAATCATCAATTGTTAAATTGCCTTTAATTTCAATTTGACTATATAATTGCTTGATTTGAGCAATTAAATTATTTTTAGCTGATTGTGCTAAAGCAGAAATTAAGCTGTTAACTTTGCTTTCTAAATTAGTTAAATCTTCTAATGATTTAGCATTTTGAATTTCATTATTTAAATTTTGATTATTTAATTTTGCAGCTTTATTTAATAATTGAACTCTTAAAAGTTCTACTTCTTTTTTTGATTCATTTATTAATTGCTCTTTAATTTCTAATAATCTATTGTAATCTAACTCGTTGATATTATTTAAGTTAAATTGAGCTTTATTTTTGATATGGTTATATATTAATTGTATAAATTGTTTTAACTTATCTTTTTCACGTTGAAGATCCAATAATTGTAAGACTCTAGCTTTGATTAAATTTAGTTCTTGCTTATTTTGAGCTTGATTAATTTGATTTTCTAATTCTAAATCGTTTAATGAACTAACTTGATTAATTAATTGAGTTTTAACATTAGTTAATTCATTTTGAATTTCTACCTCAATTGTATTTATCAAGCTTTTAGCTTGTTTAGAATTTGTAACAGCATTTATTGCAGCATCAAATCTATTAGGGTTATCTAATTGATATCTTAAAACATAAAGTTTAGCTTTTAAATTATTCAATTCATTTTGTTTATTATTTTCTTGCATTTTAGCTTGATTAAAATCTTGTTGCAATGATTGAATCATTTGCTTTAAATTAGTAAGATTGATACTATTAATATCTTTATTTAAAATTGTACTTATATTATTAATTTTATTTGATAAAGAATTATTTGAATTATTAAAATAGCTATCAATACTTTGTTTTAAAGTGCTAAATTGATTTTTAAGATCGTTTAATTCTTCTTGTTTATTATCTACTGGTTTAGGATTAATAGGTTCTGGTTTTACTGGTTTAGGTTGATTAGTATTAGTATTAAAACAACTAGTAGCTAATAAAACAAAATTAGTTGATAAGATTATTGGTATAACTTTTTTTAGTTTCATTTTTTCCTTTATTTAAAGAAAAAACTACTGTAAAAGTAGTTTTTTCTATTTTACTTGGCTAAGTTTTGAGAATTTAATAGCTTTTTCTCTATTGTTTAATTTAGAAGTGTTTTCCATATCTAAAGCTTGTAAAATAGGAACTCCTACAATATCATTTTTGATCATTCCAATTGCTAATCCACTTTTTCCTTGCATTAAGAATTCTACCGCTTTCATTCCCATTAAAGTTGCAAGAATTCTTTCTTGAGCACTAGGGGTTCCTCCACGTTGAATGTGGTTTAATGGATTAACTCTTGTATCTCATTTTGTAGCTGCTTGAATAACACTAGCTAATTCATTTACGTTGTAGCATTTTTCTGATACTACAATAATAATACTTCTTCTACCTTCTTGTTTAGTTAATTCTAAAGCTTTAGCTGCAACTTCTTCAGCTGAAGGTTTGTGTTCAGGTGTTAAAATCATTTCTGCACCTGTAGCTAAACCTGAATATAAAGCTAAATCAGCACAATTATTTCCCATCACTTCAACTAGCATAATACGTTGATGACTTTTAGCTGTATCTCTAATTTTATCAACAGCATCAACAATAGTATTTAAAGCTGTATCATATCCAATTGTATAATCACTTGAAGCAATATCATTATCAATAGTTCCAGGAAGTCCAATTGTTTTTACACCTAATTCGTGTAATAATTGAGCTCCCGCATAGCTTCCATCTCCACCAACAACTACTAAAGCATCAATTCCACGCTCTTTTAAGTTATTTGCAGCAACTTGTCTTACTTCAAGTTGTTTAAATTCTGGAAATCTTGCAGAATAAATAAATGTTCCACCTTGATTAATGTAGCTATCTACATCAACCATATCTGCACTAACAATATTATTGTTGTATAAACCTTTGTATCCTTCATAAACTAAAAAAGCTTCTAATCCATTTGCTTTAGCTGATTTAACTACTGCTCTAACAGCATTGTTCATTCCTGGAGCATCACCACCAGAAGTTAAAATTGCAATTTTTCTCATTGTTTCTCCTTATTTAAAAATATCAATTAAGTTTTTTAATAAACATACTACAGTCATAGGACCAACTCCTCCAGGAACTGGAGTAATAGCTGATACTTTATCTTTAACTGATTCAAAATCTACATCACCATGAATTTCAGTAGTGATTTTATCATCTAAGTTAGTTCCAACATCAATCACTATAGCACCAGGTTTAACATTTTTAGCTTTAATATATTTTGCTACCCCAATAGCTACAATAACTATATCACCACTTTCAATACCTTTAATACCAGTATTTTCATCATAAGTAGCAACATTAGCTCCTTGACGTTTAATAATGTGTGCTAGAGGTTTTCCTACAAGATGGCTTCTTCCAACCACACACACTTTTTTACCTTTAACATCAATATTATAATGGTCCATTAATTCTAATACAGCTCTTGCTGTTGCTGGAACAAAGTGTTTTTCACCATTATCATTATATAGCTTAAATTCATTTTTAGTACTTAATCCATCAACATCTTTATCGTATGGAACAGCATCTAAGATAACTTGAGTAGGAATGTGTTCTGGAAGTGGTAATTGAATAATTACACCATCTGAATAATCATTAATATCATCTAATTTTTGTAATAATCTATTTTGAGTAATATTTTCACGATATTTATATAATTTACCTTCAATTCCTAATTTTTCACATTGTTTTAATTTGTGTTCAATATATTTATTTGAAGCAGGATTATCACCTACTTGAACAATAGCTAGTCTTGGTTTTCTAGCTAAATCAAGTGCTTTAAGTTCTTTTTTTAATTTAGTTAGCTCTTTTTTAGCTAATTCTTTTCCACTTAATATTTGCATTTTAATTCCTCCTCGTATTTAACAAGGTCTTTTTGATATTTATCTAATTTTTCTTTTTCAAGTTCCACTTTTTCTTTTGGTGCTTTTTTAACAAAGTTTTCATTGCTTAAAATATTTTGTGCTCTTGTTATTTCTTTGTTTAAAAATTCTATTTTTTCAATTAATAATTTTTTATTCTTTTGCTTCATTTCATCAGTTAATTGAATAAAAATACTATTATTTTGCAATCTAATTAAATAATCATTGTTTTTTACTAAATTAGCATTAGCTAATTTAGTAATTGAATCAATAGTTTGATCATTTAATTGGTTCATTGATCAATAATTTAATACTTCTTTTTTAGAAACTTGATTATCTTCACGATATTTTCTTAATTCAGTTACTATTTCAATAATTTCATCAATATAAGCTACATTTTCATTTAATTCTAGTTCTGGTCAAGATTGCTCTAATAATTCTTGATCAAAAATTTCGCCATAAATTCTATCGGTAATAAATGGCATAAATGGATGTAGGATTATTAATGATTTTTTAAGAACTTCTAATGCACCTTTTTTAGATGGGATGGTTTTTAATAATTCAATATATCAACCACTAAGATCGTTGAAAATATAACGATAAATTTCACTTCCCATAACAGCAAAATCATAGTTTTGCATTGACTTATCGATTTTTTCTGATAATAAATAAAGTTTATTTAAAATTCACTTATCAGCATCAGTATATTCAGCATTATTATCATCTTGCATTTCTGAAATATATTTAGCTATATTTCATAATTTATTATTAACTCTTCAAGCACTTTCAACTTTTTCAGTTGAGAATTTAATATCCATACCTGGAGAAGTGTTAGTAATTAAGAATCATCTTAAAGCATCTGATCCATATTTTTCAATCATATCCATTGGGTCTACACCATTATTTAATGATTTAGACATTTTTCTACCTTGAGCATCTCTAATTAACCCATGAAGTAATAAATCATCAAATGGTTTTTGATCCATAAATTCTAAACCAAAGAAGTACATTCTAGCAACTCAGAAAAAGATAATGTCATAACCCGTAACTAATAAGCTATATGGATAATATCTTTTTAAATTATCATTTGCTTTTGGTCATCCTAAGAAAGTAAATGGAGCAATTCCAGATGAAAATCAAGTATCTAAAACATCAGGATCTTGAACTCAATCTCCTTCAGGTTTAGTTTCTTGGACTTTGATATTTCCATCTTTGTCATATCAAGCAGGAATTCTATGACCTCATCATAACTGTCTTGAAATAGTTCAATCATGCACATTTTCCATTCATTGTTGCATTGTTAATCTAAATCTTTTAGGGAAGAAATTAACTGTATCTTCACTATCAAGATTATTTAAAATTAAATCTCTAAAGTGATCCATTTTAACAAATCATTGTGGAAGAACTAAAGTTTCAACAACACTTTTTGATCTATCACTAATACCTACATTTGAGATAGTTTTTTCAATTTTTTCAATAAATCCATTATCTAATAAATATTGACCAATTTTTTCTCTAGCTTCAAAACGTTCAAGACCATGGAAAATACTATCTTTAGCATTTATAAAACCTTTTTTATCAATGGTTTCAATAATTTCAAGATTTAATTTTTGAATAATATCAATATCACTTTCAGCATGAGCACTTAATTTCATTAAACCTGATCCAAAATCAATATCTACATACTCATCAGTGATAATAGGTAATTCTTTTTTAGTTAAAGGATGAATTACACTTTTACCTAATAAATTTAAGTATCTTTCATCATTAGGATTAAATACAACTGCAACATCACTTAAAAGAGTTTCAGTTCTTACTGTAGCAATAGTTAAATATTTATCACTATCTTTAATTGGATATTTGATGTAATACATCTTTTGTTCCATTGGTTCATTATTAACTTCAATATTTGATAAAGCTGTTTGCAATTGAACATCTCAATTGATTGCTCTAACACCTTTATAGATAAGACCTTTATTGTATAAATCAATGAACACTTTTGTAACTGCTTTATTAGCTTCTTCATCTAAAGTAAAACGTTCATTTTTATAATCTAAAGCCAATCCAATGGTTGATCATTGCTTTCTAAATAAAGCTGCGTACTCATCTTTTCATTCTCAAATTTTATCTAGGAATTTTTCTCTACCTAAATCATGTCTTGTTAATCCTGACATCTTATAAATTTCATTTTCAACTTTACTTTGAGTAGCTATTCCAGCATGATCCATTCCAGGAAGCCACATAACATCAAATCCATTAAGTTTTTTATATCTAATGATAGTATCAGGAATATAAACATCTAATGCATGTCCTAAGTGTAATTTCCCAGTAACATTAGGTGGAGGTAGTAAGATTGAAAAAGGTTTTTTACTTAAATCGTGTGTTGAAAAATATTCTTTTTCTTGTCATTTTTGATCTATACCTTGTTCAACTAATTTGTGATTATAATCTTTATTCATTTCACTCCTTTGTGTAAAAAAGCATTAATTATACAATATTTAAATGTATTTATATTATAAATTATTCTAATTTTTATATAAATTTATAATGAAAAAAGCACTATATTTCATTAAAAAACTATGTATTTTGTCTATTTTGCTATATTAAATTTGTTTTTTACCTTTGTTAATTTCTAAATTTTAAATATTAATATAAAACATTATAATTAAAGTATGAGTAAAAAAAGAAAATTTGGTTTTATTGGTACTGGTGCTTGGTCTAGTGCTTTAGCGAATGTTTTAGTAACTAATGGACATGAAGTTATGATGTATGGTATCAATAAAGATGAAATACAAGCAATAAACAACGGTAATAATTATAGATATTTTGGTTCTAGTGATTTTAACGATAAAGAGTTAATTTCAGCTACTAATGATTTAAAAGAATTAGTAAGTAATTCTAATACAATTGTTCTTGGTATCCCTTCTAAATCAATGAAAGTGGTATTAAAACACTTACAAAAGAATATTAAATATAGAAAGATTGATATCATCAATCTTTCAAAAGGGATTGAACCTAATAGTGAATTATTATTTTCAGAGTTCATTAAAAAGAGATTTAAAGGTAATTTAAAAAACCTAGCTACCTTTATAGGTCCAAGTTATGCTTCTGAAGTATTCCAAAATGAGCTAACAATGATTAATATTGTGTCAGATAATCAAGAATATATGGATTCTTTAGTTAAATACTTCAATAATAGCTACTTTAAATTAATACCTTCAACCAATGTTATTGGTGCAGAGATGTTTGCTGCATTAAAAAACGTTTTAGCAATAGGATTAGGTATTATTAGCTACAAACATAGTGGTAAAAATACTCAATCAGCAATGCTTACTATTGGTATTAATGAAATTTTAAAAATCTATCAAAGCTTATATCCAAATGATTTTAATATATTTGCTGGATTAGATTTTTCAGGTATTGGAGATGTTATTTTAACTTGTACATCAGATAAAAGCAGAAACTTTACTTTAGGTTATGAAATTGCTGAATTTGGATTAAAAAGTACATTAGAGAAAAACAAAACAACTATTGAAGGTTTTGAAACTGCTAAAACACTTGATAAATTGCTTAAAAAACATGAAATCGAAGCTCCATTTTTTGCAAGTATTATTGAAGTTATTTTAAAAGGTAAAAATCCATTTAAAATAACAGACTTTTTAACAAATAGTAAAAAGTACTAATATAGCTGTAGTATTTATAAAATATTAAAAAATAATATAAAATATAAAATATATTTTTGCATTTGTGCAATAAATTAAAGGAGAAATTATGAAACACACACTAAATAATGAAAATAGTGAAGTAGTTATATCATTATCTGTATCAAAAGATGATCTTGCTTCACTAGTAGATAAAAACATTGAAAAAGCAGCTAAAAAAGTTAAAATTAATGGATACCGTCCAGGAAAAGCTCCTTTAGCAAAAGCGATACAATATGTTGATAAAGAAGACTGCTACAGAAGAGCATTAGGTCAAATCTCTGAAAAAGAATTTCCAAATGTTGCTAAATACATTGAAGAAAATAAATTAACAGTTGCTGAATTAGTTTCTGTAAGTGAAAATGTGCTTGAAAATGGTGATTTATCACTTGAATACAAATACAGCATTTTCCCTGATTTTTCAGTTGTTGATTTTAAATCATTAGATGTTAAAGTACAATCAATTGAAGTTACTGAAGAAGAAATCAAAGAATACAAAAATAAATTATTAGATTCATTATCAGTTTATGTTGACGCAAAAGAAGGTCAAACAACAGCTAATGGAGATAAATTAGTTATTGATTTTAAAGGGTTTATTGATAATGAGCCATTTGAAGGTGGAGAAGCTGAAGGATATGAATTACAATTAGGTTCACATAGCTTCATTAAAGGATTTGAAGAACAACTTTTAGATAAACCTCTTGGATGAAGTGGATCAATTAATGTTACTTTCCCAGAAGATTACTTCTCAGAAGCTTTCCAAGGTAAAGAAGCAGTATTTGATGTTACAATTCATTCATTTACTAAACTTCAAACATTTGAAGTTACAGAAGAAAATGTTAAATTATTTGGTTTAAATAATGTTAGCTCAGTAGAAGAATTTGATAAATGAATTTCAAACAAAGTTAAATTAGAAAGATTATTTGATGTATGTATGAAATTTAAATCAGATTTATCTGATGAAATTTTCTCAAAATATTCAATCCACATTCACCCTAACTTCTTATCAAACACAATTAATAAATTAAAAAATGATTTCAAAGCAACATTAACTCAATACAAAATTAAGAAAACTGAATACTTAAAATTAATCAAAATGTCTGAAGAAGACTTAGAAAAACAATTTACCAAAGAAGCATTAAAAATTGTTTCTCACCAATTAGTGGAAGTTTTCTTAGCACAAAAAATTGAATTTAAACCTACAAAAGAAGAGCTTGAAGCTTTAGCAGATAAATTAGCTGAAAAGAACTTATCAACAGGTAATGCAATGTTAGATAACTTAGCATTCTTACAATTCATGACCAAAGTAGTTGCTTTAGTATCAGAAGAAAAATCTCAAGAATTAACTAAAGCATTTGATGCATTATTACAATAATTATTAAATAAAAAATGTATAAGTAATTAAACTTATACATTTTTTATTTTGCTTGATTATTGAATTGTGAAGTATATAAATCATAATAAAACCCTTGTTTTTCTAATAGTTCCTTATGATTTCCTTGTTCAATAATAAATCCATTATCAATAACAATTATTTTATTAGCATTTTTAATAGTACTTAATCTATGAGCAATAACAAATGATGTTTTATTTTCCATTAAATGTAACATTGATTTTTGTACTATTTGTTCAGTAGCAGAGTCAATATTACTTGTTGCTTCATCTAAAATTAAAATACTTCTATTGGATAAAATTGCTCTAGTTAATGACAACAATTGTTTTTGACCTTGAGAAATATTTGCTCCATTGTTTTCAATCATTGTATTATAACCATTTGGTAAGCTTTTGATAAAGTGATGAGCTTTAGTCATTTTTGCAGCTTCAATAATTTCATCCATTGAAGCATTTGGTTTAGCTAATTTTAAGTTATCTAAAATGGTTAAATTAAATAAAAATGAATCTTGAAGTACAATAGTCATATTGTCTCTTAGAGTTTTGGTATCAATGTTTCTTAATTCATTTCCATCAATAGTAATATTACCACTAGCATAATCATAATATTTACTAATTAAGCTAATAATAGTAGTTTTTCCTGCACCTGTAGGCCCAACAATTGCAACTACTTCACCAGGTTTAGCTACAAATGAAGCATTTTGTAATTGATATTTTCTTGAATTAGGTACATATTTAAAATAAACATCTTTGAATTCTATTAAACCTTGAATTTCTTTTGGTTTAATAGTTTCATGCTCTTTTGAAGGAGCTTGAATGTGGATTAATTTGAATAATCTTCCAGAAGATGCAATCCCTATTTGAAGGTTAAAAGTACTATTTAAAATATTTTGAAATGGTGACATTAAATTTCAAGCGATTGATACATAAGTAATAATTAATCCAGCACTAGGAGTTCCATTAGCATTTTGAAAACCTAAAGAAGCTAATCCATAAGCTTGAACATCATTAAAGTAAAATAATGCAGCAATTCCTGAAATCATTAAAATAATAGTATTTGAAATAACTCCATATAAAGTATCAAAACTTTTAGCTACAACATCTCCTAAATAAGCTGTATTTCTTATCTCTTTAGTAATTTTCTTTAAACTTTCAAAAATAGCTTCTTGTTGATCAAATGAATTAGTTACTTTGGTATTTGCCACCATTTCTTCAACAAAAGCGTTTAATTTACCAAATGAATCTTGTACTTTAATAAATTGTGGTTGAGATTTTTTGATTAATAAAAACACTAATCCAAACATCAATAATGAAACAGGCACAATAATTAAAGTTAATGAACCTGAGATTAAAGATAAGATAATAATTGATACACAAATAGAAAATATATTTCCTGGAATTTGTGTTAAAACTTGAAATAATGAGTTAGCAACGTTGTTAACATCAACTATTAATGTTGAAATTAAATCACCAGTTTTATTTCTGTCATAGAAGTTCATAGGCATTTTATGAAGCTTAAGTACAATTTCTCTTCTTAATCGCTCTCCTGCACCAAAACTGACTTTTACATATAAATAATTTTCAATATATCTACAAGTTCCATAAAGTAAGAATGAAGTTACTAATAAACTTAAAGTAACTCAAAATCCTTTAGTATTAAAAATTAATTGCTTTCCTTCAATAATTGGTTGAATATATCAAGTAACAATTGAACCAATTAAAAAGCTTCCTACAATATAAAATAATGAATTTAAAGCAGAAAATAACAATCCTAAAAATAATGTTTTTTTATCAGCTAATAAGTATGAAAATAAAGTCTTTAAGGTTTTTTTGAATTTTGTATCTGTTTGGTCTTTTTTAAGCTCTTCAGATATCTTACGTGTTTCATATTCTTGCACCTTAACCTCCTTATTGTTCTAATTGGTTTTGATTAATGCTTCTGTATCATTCACAAGTTTTTAATAATTCTTCGTGTGTTCCTTGAGCAACAATCTCACCTTTATCCATAACTAAAATCTTATTAGCGTGTTTAATTGAATTAACTTTTTGAGAAATAATAACTGTGGTACAGTCATAATTATTATTAATATTATTAATTAATTTTTTAGTAGTTATATTATCTAAAGCACTAGTAGAGTCATCTAAAATTAAAATTTTAGGATCTATTAACAATGTTCTTGCAATAGATAATCTTTGTTTTTGACCACCAGATAAACTCTTTCCTCTTTGAGCTACTTTATGATCTAATCTATCAGGGAATGTTTTAATAAAATCATAAGCACAAGCATTATTTAATGCTTTTTCAACTTCTTTTTCATTAGCATTAGGTTTAGAAAAAGTAACATTACTTAAAATAGTTCCTGAATAAAGCAATGATTCTTGATATACAATACCTACTTTTGAATGTAAATCATGAGTATTAATATCTTTAACTTCATTATTATTTATTAAAATATTACCTTCAGTATATTTCATATTATTAACTAATAAATTAGCTAAAGTACTTTTACCACTACCTGTAGGTCCAATAATACCTAAAGTTTGACCACCTTCAACACTGAAATTAATATTTTTAACTGCATAATCTTCAGAAGTTTCAAAGTATTTAAAGTTAACATTTTTAAATTCAATTCCATAATTTCTTACATCATTAACTTTATTTCCTTTTGAAACAATTCTATATCCGTTTGGCACATATAAATTGTCATACTTAACATTTAAAACATCAGTAATTCTTTTGGCACTAATTTTAGCTCTAAAAAATGAGCTTAAAAATTGTGCAAAAGTAATAATACCTAAAGCAATAATAAATTCATATTCAATAAAAACATTGATTTTAGCCAATAATTGACCATTAGCATTGCCATCACCAATAATTTTTGCAGCCATTATAAAAATTAAAACTACAATTAAATTAACAATCACAAAAAACGCAGGAGTTCCTATACTAAAAATCTTAAAGATTTTTGATTCGGTATTAACTCAAGTTTTATTAGTTGTGTCAAACTTATTAAATTGTTTCTCTTGTAAATTGTATGCTTTAATAAATTTAGCTCCATTAATTGTTTCAGTAACTTCTTTAGTTATGTTATCTAAATTCTTTCTGTTTTTTTGGATTAATGGTGTAACTTTTATAAAAATAAAAGCTAAAACCCCAACTAAAACAGGAACAATTGCAATAATTGCATATGAGAATTGAACATCTGTTAAAAATGCAAAAATTAAACCAAAACAAATAAATAATGGTGCTTTAATTAATGCTGTAGATGCACTAATTAAAAACTCTCAAAAGATTGCAACATCATCATTAATTCTAGTTAATAAACTTTCTTCTTTAAATGTTGCAATATCTTTTAAACTTAATAATTGATATTTTTTAAATAATGTATTTCTATAATGATTTGAAGCGTTTTCACCAGCTCATATAATAATTAAAATACTTGAAATGCTAGTTATTCCACCTAAAAGTATTAATCCCACAACACTACCAATCAGTAATTTTAGTAAATACTTATACTCACCAATAATTTTTCATTTAAAAATTACTATTTCTTTAGTAGGTTGTTCGTTGATTAATAATGTAATAAATTGACTTAGTAACACAGGTAATATCATAGTCACAGCTATATTTATTAATGTAAAGAATATACCAAGCATAAAAAATAATTTAATCTTACGAGGTAAAATTTTAAACATTTGTATCATAATCAACCACCTTTCTAACTCTTTATCATAATAATATCTTTATATTATATATAAGTATTATGTATAAATAAGGAAATTTTATCCTTAAAAAAGGGTATAAAAAAATGGCGATCACGATAGGATTCGAACCTACGACCACAAGCTTAGAAGGCTCGTGCTCTATCCAACTGAGCTACGCGACCACGTTTAATATAAATATATCATATTTTTTAATTTTTCAAAATACTTTTTATTTTGTAAAATTAAATAAAGGAGATATATGCAAAATATCGGTTTAGAGACTTTTTATAACACAAAACAAATTAGAGACAATATTAATCGTTTATTAAAATATAAATGATGAATAATAATTTCTTGTTTAGGTAGTTTAATTGTGTTTCTTGTTATGCACGCAATTTTTATGTTTAATGTATTTAGCACTATTAAAGAAGTTTATTCTTCTAAAGAAACATATAATATCTATAAAAATATTATAAACGCAAACCCTGATGCAATTATTACTGAAGAATTTAAAATATTCGCTATTTTTTATCAAGTTATGTACAACATTGCTTGATTAGCAAGTTTTACTTATATTGTATGATTTTTAACATTAACATCTAGCTCAAAAACTTTATCAAACTTCTATAAAAGTAATCCATACTTATATAAACAATATACTAATGTTAAAGGTTTTGGAACAGCAGCATTAATTCTTTTCTTTGTTGGTTTTATGCTTCCAATTTTAGCTCCAATAATGTGAATTGTTTCTATTATTCTTTCACTTGTATTTGTAATCAAAATTAATAAAATTAAAATTGATGATGAAATTCTTGCAATTTCTTCGTATAATGTTGGAAATGTATTTAATTTTAAATTTTAAAAACCAGGATTAATCCTGGTTTTCTTTTAATCTTAAATAACAAACATTTGCAATCATCGCTCCATTATCTGTTGCATATTTTAAACTTGGAATAATAGTATTAGGATGTAATGTTAAAAATTTAGATCTAAGTTCACTATTAGCACTAACCCCTCCACCAAGCACCAAAGTTTTAACTTCATATTTTTCTAAAGCTAATTTAGTTTTATCAATTAAATAATCCACTGCAACTTTTTGAAAACTTGCAGCAATTTGATTTTTATCAAATGCTATTTCTTTCATTTTGCAACTATTTAAATAGTTTAATACTTGGGTTTTTAAACCACTAAAAGAAAAATCTAATGGGTGCTCTGTTTTTGGTTTAGTAAATGATAAATATTCTCCATTATAATTTTGAGCAATTTTATCAATAATTGGACCTCCAGGAAATCCTAAACCTGATCTTGAAGCCACCTTATCAAACGCTTCACCCACAGCATCATCTAAAGTTTCTCCTACTATCTCAAAATCATTATAATTCTTAGCTAAAATTAATTGTGTATGTCCTCCAGAAACTAATAAAGTTAATGCAGGAAAAGTAATTTCATTAGTTAAAGTTGCTGATAAAATATGACCATGTAAATGATTAATTGGAATTAAAGGTTTTTTAATTACTTGACTTATAGCACTAGCGAATAAAAATCCTATTTGTAAAGTTCCGATTAATCCCGGTTCTTTAGTATAAGCTATATAATCAAAACTATTTGGTTCATATTTTTTAAAAATCATTTCTTGAATTAAAGCAATATTTTTAACATGTTCTCTAGAAGCAATTTCAGGAATGGTTCCACCAAATTCCTTGAAAATATCAATTTGAGACACAGTAATTAATTCTAATACTTTATTATCTTCTAATACAGCAATTGAAGTATCATCGTGTGATGTTTCTATACCTAAAATTCTCATTATTTAATCGCTCCAATCTGAGGAGATTTTATATATAAAGGCTCAGTTAATAAAGCATTTGTTTCTTGATTAAAAATATCTTTATATAACTTAAAATTATCAATCATTGATTGATAATTAATTTTATCAATAACAGTTTGATCTTTAGTTTTTACTGTTATTGATTTTTTAATATCATTATTTTTTTGATACATTTCTTTATCAAAAAAATACATTTTATTCCCTTGAGCATCTAGAGTTAAAATTGATTGATTGTTTTGTTTTAATAAGATATCAAATGATGTAGTAGTAAATAAAGGAACTTTAGTTAATAAAGCAATAGTTCTAAAAAAGACTAATGAAGCTCTAACTCCAGTAAAAAAACCTGGTCCAATATTTGTATAAAGTCCATTTAAATCTTTGTATTCTAAATTATGTTTTTTCATCATATTCAAGCATTCATTAACTATAAGGTCCACTTTTTTTCTATAGTTTAAATATAAAACATGATCTATTACTTCAAAATCATCATTAAATAAAACTAAAACAAAATCTTCTGTTGCTGTATCTAAATATAGATTCATTAAATAATCTCCTTAATCTCAAAATGATGAAAATCATTATCTAATAATGATGCTTGGATTTTAATGCAATTAGCATAATTAATTTCTTTTAAATTACTTCATTCTATACACACAATATTATCTTCAAAATAATCTTCAAATTCTTCTAAATCACCTTTGTAGTTATATAAATCAATATGAACTAATCCATCATAAGTTTTCATATATGAAAAACTTGGAGAAGTTATTTTTTGCTTAATTCCTAATTTTTTACCAATTAATTGTACTAAAGTAGTTTTACCAGCACCTAAATCACCATCAAGTAAAATAATTTTCTTTTGATTAAATAAATCAAAATTATTATTTACTCACTCTTGTAATTCTTGTATTGTATTACACTTAATTTCTTTTTGCATATTTTCCTTGTTTAATAAAAAAAGACGTTAAAATAACGCTTTTTGTTCTTCTGTTAATTTCTTAGTTTTAATAACCACAATAGCTTCAGGGCCTGTATGTATAGCTATAACATTAGGTAATAAAGCTACATAAACTTTTTTATTGTGTTTAGTTTGAATATAATCCACTATTTCATTAATATCATTATTATTTGAATGCAATATTATAAATTCTGAATCATCATCCATTACTTTATCATCAATGCTGTTATAAACTGATTTTAAGAAAATTCTACCTTTACCTTCTTTGATTAATTGGCCATTATCAAAAGCAATTAAAGGCACTATTTTTAATAACTTAGCTATTGTTGCAGCAGTTGGATGTAATCTACCACCTTTAACTAAATAATCATTATATTTTGGTAATAAAGTTACTTTAAAATCATTGTTTCATTGTTCAACTTGTTTAATAGCACTATCACTATCCATTCCATCTTTAATTAATTGTTCTAAATATTTAACCATTAACGGAATTAAAATAGCTACATATAATGATTGAACAACTTTTAATTTAGGAAATTCATCCATTAATGTTAATAACATTTGATATTGACTTGAAAGATGTTTTGAAATAGGGAAAAAGATGATTTCATCATACTCTTTACTTAATTTTTCTAATTCTTGATGCACTAAACCTAAAGGTGTTGATGAAGTTTTTACATTATTACTATTTAATGAAAAATGATTAAATAAATTAGTTCCTGTAAGTTCAATTCCATCCTTATATTCCACACCATCTAAACTAACTAACAATGGTAAAAAATGTCAATTGTGCTGTGCTGCTTGCTTTTTGGTTAAACCTGATGATGAATCTACTAATATCGCTATTTTTTTCATAGTTTTATTATATTAAAAAACATTATAAATTAAATAAAGTATAATATAAAATATTATGATTTTAGTAAACAATATAAATGAAACATTCAAAAATACAGCTATTATTCTAGTTGATTCTAGAATTAATGCAACCAATCAAGTTAAATGAAATGATTTGATTTTCTTTGTTGATAAAGAAAATAATGTTGAATCTATTAATGTTTTAGATTCAGCTAAATATAACTTAAATTTAGATAAAAAATTCTATAGTTTAGATGATTCTACTTATGTAAATATTTCTCAAATAGCAAGTGATTTAGGTTTAAAAATTAAAAATGAACCTAAATTTATTTATGGAGAAGTTTTATCAAGAGAAACACATCCTAAATCACAAAAATTATTTGTTTTACAAGTAAAAATTAATGATAATCAAACTATCCAAATTGTTACAAATACCTTAGATTCTACAGTTGGTAGTGTTTTAGTATTAGCACTTCCAGGATCATTTACTTTTAAAGGTATGAGAATTATTGAAAATAAAGTGTTAAATGTCGATAGTTTTGGTATGTTAACAGGATATCAAACTTTAGGAATTGATAAAGAGGGATTAATTTTTGGAACACATACTGATATAGGAAAGGATTTTAATTTATAATGGACATTTTACATGATTTAGAAAGTAGAGGAATCTTAAAACAAATTAGTAATAGAGATAAATTAATTAAATTAGATCCTGCTACTTCTTCAGTTTATGCAGGATTTGATCCTACAGCTACTAGCTTGCACTTAGGAAACTATATTCAAATTTCTATCTTATTAAGATTTAAAAAAATGGGTTGAAAAACTTATGCTTTAATTGGTGGAGCAACTGGAATGATCGGAGATCCTTCATTTAAAGATTCTGAAAGACAACTTTTAGATAATAACACCATCTTAAATAATAAAAATCATATTCGTAATCAATTAGAATCTTTTGGTTTAGAAGTTATTGATAACTATGATTTTTATAAAGATATGAACGTCTTAGATTTTATTAGAGATGTTGGAAAAATGGTTAATGTAAGCTACTTATTAGCTAAAGATTCTGTAGCTTCAAGAATTAGTAAAGGTTTAAGTTTTACTGAATTTAGTTATTCATTAATTCAAGGATGAGACTTTTTAACCTTATATAAAACTAAAAATATATGTGTTCAATTTGGTGGATCAGACCAATGAGGAAACATAACTACTGGTTTAGATATGATTTCTAAAACCTTTGGAGATGAACATAAAGCAGTTGCTTTAACTTCTAATTTATTAACCGATTCTAATGGTAATAAATTTGGTAAATCTACAGGTGGAGGAAGTTTATGATTAGATAAATCAAAAACTAAACCATATGCTATGTATCAATTTTTAGTTACTCAACCTGATTCTCAAGTTGAAAAACTACTTAAATGATTAACTTTTTTACCAATAAATGAAATTGATGAAATCATCAAAGTTCATAATGAAAATCCAGCAAATCAATATGCTCAAAAAGTATTAGCTAAATTAATTGTTGGTGATATTCATGGTGAAAAAGAAGTTAAAAAAGCTATTACCATCTCTCATATTTTATTTGATAAAAAACTTGATTACAGTAGCTTAACAATTAATGATATGCAAGATATTGAAAACGAAATAACTACTGTTTCATTAGAAAAAGATAAAAATTTAATTGAACAATTAGTAGCTAACAAATTAGTTCAATCTAAACGTCAAGCTAGAGAGTTTTTACAAACTCAAGCAATTAAAATTAATGGACAAGCAATTGATGAATCTTATTTATTAACTTCAGAAATTTATAATAATCAATATGCTTTATTAAACATTGGTAAGAAGAATATCTTTTTAGTTAAATTAGTATAGAAAAAAGTCAAAACTTATTGTTTTGACTTTTTAATTATTCTTCTTCACGATATTCAGTAAAGTATTGAACTGTTAATTTATTATTAGTTTTATTTACTATTCTAATAAAGTGATCTGTATCATTATCACTATCTAATGAATAACTAAATAGAAGCTTATTATTAACTTCTCAATTGTTTGCATTTGAAATATCACTAGCTACTAATTCACCATCAATATAAACATCAAAAGTAGTGTTATTGCTTGGTACAGCTTTTCCATAAAGGTTAATTGAACTACCTTTAAATTTATATTCTAAATAATCATTTGCAGTCGAAGTAACTGCTGATAAATTATTTACATTTGAATTAGCTACATCTGGAGCATTTTTAACAAAATCTCAACTTCCATAGTATTTAATTTCAGGATTATTAATTCCTACAATATAGTTTTGTTTTGCAGTAGTAAAGAAGTTAACTTTTGCTAAAACAAAACCAGTTCCTTTATTTTCATGTCATGCTCTAACGTGGATATTATTTACTTTATATGATTTATCAAACATATATCTTCATTGTTGAGCTCTTCCATCATAAAGCATTAATTTAGTACCATTATCTAAAATAGTTCAAATTTGAGCTTTAGTTGGAGCATAATCTCTATGATTTCCTCAGAAGTTAAAACTATATCCTGATATTACTTGTGGTTTAGTGAAATATCAATTGAATGTAGCTTCTTTGGTATTTCAAACCTCAAATCTATTATTTCCAGGTTTTGTAACTTGTATTGCACCTGTATTTCCATTTAATGAACTATGAGATGTAGTAAATCTTGCAGTAGATTGATCTAATTGTAAGTTTTGAATATATCTTTGAATTTCTTTAGGATCTTTATTAACTCTATCTTTGAATCTTCTTTGATATTTATATTTATCATCAGTTAAAAATTCTTTTAATTTAGCATCATCAGTAGTTACATTGTTAATATAACTTGATAAACTTTGATTTAATACACTATATTTGGTATCTTCTCCTTCATATACATAATTAATGTCAAAATGACCTTTTCCACCATCATTATACGCATATAAAACAACATCATAATAAGTATTTTCATCAAAGTCTTTAAAGTTAGAATAATCTCTATCTCCTGTGCTTGTGCCTTTGTTTTGAAGCTCTCCATTAATATACAATGCATATCAATCATCTACATTTCCAACAAATTTTAATTTTCCAGATTTATTAGGTTTAAATTTAAATTTATAGCTTACTAATGTATGTTCTTTATCTAAATATCCTGTGTATCTTGGATTAAGCTCCATTGGAAACTCAATGCCAGAAATTGTTCCATTAGCTGTTAAATCATCTAATTTATTAACTAGGTTAGTGATTCTATCTTCGTTTCTACCTAAAGTGTTTATAACTTCGTTTGGAATAACACCATAGTAAGTCATAACTGGAGCATTAACTACATTTCTAACTTTAATTTTTCATTTATATCCAGGAACATAATTTTCTGGTTTATTGTGGAAGTTTGATGGAATGATTTCAACATCAAACTCATCAATTTGATCTAAGAAATTATTGTTAGCGGTATAAATTAATCTCTTTGGATTATTTGGATCTAAAGCTAAAGTTCCATTAAATTTAGAATTTTTACTAAATTTCAATTCTGATCATTGGAAGTTAGGATTAATTGATCTAATTCCTTTTTCAAAATCAAAAACATAAGGTTTACCAGCAGCAACTTGGAATGCGGCTTGATGATCACCGTTATAAGTGAATTTTTGCTTATCGCTATGGTAAAAATAATCTCCCGCTGCATAAACATTACCCACAATGTCAATTCCTGGATATTTCTTATTAATTTCTTTAACCTTAGCAAGTTTTTTAACCAATTCATCTAGTTTATTTTTATAACCTTCGTTTTGATCTCTAAACCCTTGTAATTGTTCATTATATCTTCTAACTTTGGCTTGTAAGTTTGCATCGTTAGGTTTAGCTTCTAATTCTTTTGTAAATCTTGCAACTATTCCTTGCAATAAGTTGATTTGGTCAATATTCTTCTGAATTTCTTTAACATATTTATCTGATAAATCAGCAACTAATTCATATAAATTGTTATTTCAATTATGACTTTGGAGCATGTATCCAAAATCTAACTTAGTAAACTCTGATAAGTATTCAATTGTTTCAAAAGCATTGCTTCTTGAACCATTAGTATGTTTACCATTCCAGTCACTATTTTTAACTCAATCAACAAATCTATTTTGACCTAGCATATAAATCATTGATGAATATAATGCATATCAACCATGACCACCTTTAGAACTAGAAAATTCGTTTGCCAATCCAGCTCAACCACCTTCTCATTGACCTGTAGTGTTGGCTAAGTTTCTGAATCTAGTAGTATCGTTGATGTATGATAAGTTTAAAACTGAAGGAATATTAGTTCATCCATGGTCTTTAATGTTAAATGGATCTTGGTGGTGTTGGAAGTTATGGTTGATTTCATGGTAATTTCCTCAATCTTCAGTACCAAAATCTCTTTGACCTCTAAGGTATTTACTTGCTCAACTAATAGGAGCGTATAATTGATCTCCTCCACCTCAGGCAGCAGCTCCGCCCCAAATATCATCAGCATAATTTAATGCTATTCTATTAGATTTAAATTCATTTCACATAAATGAACCTTCATAGAAGCTGTTTCATTTTTGGATAACATCTTTTGGATAAACTAAATCATCAAAGTTAACATAAGCAACTTGAGTATCACTAGTTCAAGGAGCTAAAATTGCTGAATAATTAGTATTAATCGCAAGTTCAGGAGCTACTATCTGACCACTTTTAACTTTAGCTACCTGTTGATCTCATTGCTCTTTAGTAGTAATACCATCAAAGTAACCTAACATTTCTAAACCATTATGGATAGTCATATCTAAAGTAGCAATATCTCCATTAGGTGTATATAATGATCCATTGATTTTTACATTTATTGGACCACCAAAAGGTGAACCAATTTTAATTCTATGATGTTCATCAATTTCAGAAAGGCTATAATTGAACTCACTTCTTACTTTTGGATATCTCTTACTTACCATACCGGTATTACCAAATTCATGGTTATCTCAATAATTTTGATTGATGATAAAAGTAAATGGAATATTTCCTCTTGCTTTTAATAACTTATAAGTTTCTTCACTAAATTCAATCTCTACAACTTCTCCTGGAGCAGCATAAATTCCTGTTGTATGCATTCCTAAGTAAGTGGTAGAAATACCAATTCTTCTAGTTAAACTTTGAGCAGTATCAGGAATTTGTTTTTGATAAAATCCAGCAGCTGCAGGGTGTTTTTTAAGTCTATTATTACGGATTTCATCCTTAATAAATCCTGCATCTCTATAATAATTGTTTCTATCAGGAACTTTTTCTTCCCTAACTTCATTTGCAACATTTACTCTAACACCATTATGCATTAGGTAAGAATTTGGATGATCTCTTCCAGCTTTATAGTCGTAATTTCATGCTGGATATTTAAAGTCTGATCCATATTTTTTAGTTAAAGGTGTTTCATAAACTTCGTGGTTTGCAGTTCTAGGATGGTATCCTAAATCTTGAATAAATCCATTTAAGAATCCTACTTCTTTAGATTCAATAGCTTTAAATTTCTCTGAATCATTAACTAAAGGTAATGATGAAATATCAATAGAATTGGTATTTCATTCAATATTTTGATCATTAACTATTTTTACAAAATAGGTTCCTACACTATTAATATGTAATGAATTAGTATTATTATCTAATAAATCATTATATCTATATCATTTGTAAGTAACGTTAGATAATGACTCTGTATGAGTTAAACTTAAATCTACTCCAGTAGGTGCTAAAGTTTTGCTTGAAGCATTTAATTCAACATCTTTTAATGGGTTATGATGATGTAAAGTCACTGTATTTTTAACTTCATAGTTTTCAAAAGTTACATCATTAATAAATCCACTAATGATTAATTTAACTTCTTTATCTTGATCAACTACAAATGGATCAATATCATTAACTTTATGAGTTGCACCATATACTTCATTATCTCCAGCTAATCATCTCATTGTCTTAATATTAACTTTTGAATCAATATTAAGACCTAGTTTATATTTAGCATCTGCAGATAATAAATATCCTTGATTATCAGTATAAATATTAGAATGAGCTAAAGCTTCTTTTACTAAAATAGCATCATCAGCAAATCTATCTAAGCTAGTAACTTGATTTCTAAATTTCTCATATAAATCTGCAATTGTAGTAATTGTATTTAAATTATTACTTGTTCTAGCTATTATATTTGATATCTCTTGACGATTAGCTTTAAAATCATTAATTACAGTTTTATTTAATTCAAATCCTAAATCTTGATTAATAAAACTATCAATTTTAGTATTAACTGGTTCACTTAAGTTTAATTGTTCAACTAATAAAGGAAGATTAGTTGCTAAAGCTTGATCATATTGATCATATAAATTACCTAAGCTCATTAAAGTATCATAATCAGTAGCTTTTGCATCTATACCATTGATTAATTGATTTTTAATATTAGTACTCATTGTTGAATATGAGTTAATTTTTTGAATTAAATTATTTTTATAAGCAACTCCTTGAAGTTGATTAATCACTTCGTTTAACTCACGTTGAGCTTGAGTTAAACGTTCAAGAGTAATATTGGTATCTTTAATTTTGTAGTATGAATATTCATCACTAGCAATTCTATTAGCAACATTTTTTAAATTAATTTGATCAGCAGATTTAGCAAATTTATAATCTTCAATTGCACCTTCGTGTTCAAGATAAAGTTTTAATTTTTCAGCTAAATCTCCTGCTTTGGTATTTATTGCATTAGCTGCTTTAAATATCGCTTTAACTTGACCTAAATATTTACAATTTCTTGCATCTTCTTTAAATTTATTAATTACAGCCGCTTCTAAATTAGTTAAAGCATCAAATTTTGCTAATTCTTCATTTAATTGTTCTTCTGTAATTGGTGTAGGTTTATACACTTCAATTGCAGGAATTCAGTTATTATTTTCAAAATTAATTCATTTATAAGTACCAGTTACTTTTACAGTTACATTTTTAGAATCTTGATTTTCTGGTGTATTTTCAAAATCACTTAGTGAAATTGAAATTGAGCCATTTTGATCTTTAGCTTTTTCAATACCATCAACATAGAAATTGTAATTATTAATTGTTACATTTTCTATATTATCTAAATGAACTACTACAGGTGTATTTTCATCTGGTAAATACCCACCATTAGTTGCATTTAAAAGTGTATTAGTTAATATTTCTTTTAAATCATTAAAGTCTTTAATTTTTGATTTAGCACTAGTTATTGTTTCTTTAATTTGTTCTAATTTTGGATTATATTCACTATTAATATCAATAATTCTTGAATTATCAAATAAACTTAAAATTTCTTGTTTTAAATTATTAATAGTGGTAATTTCATCGCTTAAACTAAATAATTTATCTTCTAAAGCTTCATAATTATTTAATTCAGTTAATTTATTAACTAAATTAATATTTAAAAATTCTAATACTTCATTTAATTCTTGGTTTTTAGCTTTTAATTCATGTGCTTTAGCATTTAATTCACTTAAATCATTAGTATTTGTTAAATTATTTAACTCATTTTCTAATGGAGTTGGCCCAAAGTGATTTAAAGCAGTTTTTAAATCTTGTTTTACATTATTTAAATTATCATCACCATTTAATGCATCATATTTAGTTTCGATATTATTAAACGCTTCATTTAATTTATCAATCTCAATTTCATTATTTAATTTATTTTCAACTAATAAATTAATAAATTCATCAATTGCACTAGTTAAATCATTAATATGAGATTCATTTGAATATTTGAATTTAACATCTTGAGATTTAGTGTTATTGAAGTTGTTGATTCAATCAAAAATATCACTTAATTTTTGATTGATACCTTTGTATTTTTCTAATATTTCTAAAGCATCATTTTTAGTTTCTGCATTAGTAAATTGTTGTTTAATTTGAGTTTTTAATGCATCACTTAGATATTGAAGTTGATCAATTTCTAAATAATAATTATCTTTATTATAGTTAGCTCATATTGGTTTTGCTATAGTAATAGGATGAATTGCTCTATTAGTGAATTCAATTCCTTTATAAGTTCCTGAAACTTTTGCAAGTATTAATTTGTCATTTAACACATTTAAATCATTTAAAGTAATGCTATTATCATTTTCAATTTGATCATCAATACTTCATTCTACATTGGTTAAATTTAAATCATTAACACTAGGAATGGTAATATCTATATCATTAAATGCTTCGTTAAAAATACCATTATTTGATGCTATTGGAGTTAAATTAGGTAATAAATTATTTAATTCATCAACATTAGTTATATGTGTTTTAACACTAGTAATTAACTGATTTAGTTCATTATTTAATTGAACTAAATCAGTTGAATTATTATTTAAAACATTGTCATTAAATAAATTTGAAGCTTCAGTTAATTTAGTATTTAAATTATTTTTAATTGTTTCATCTAATTTAATATTAGATTCTTGTTGCTCTCATTCGTTTAATCTTTGGTTAACGTTTTTAAGCTCATTAATAGTATTTAATAAGGTGATAGCTTGATTTTGTAATGTATCAGCATTATTTTTTATTTCATATAAACCATCATAATTACTTGTGCTTTCTAATTGATCAATAAATTGTTGTTTAATTGATTGATCTAAAGCACTTAAATCATTAATTAATCCAGATACAATTCTTGAATTATTATCTCCATCTAAATTATTAGTTCTTAATTTAATTTCATCAAATAATGAACTTAAATTAATATCTTTATATGAAGCTAATTTATAAAGTTGTTGATCATTAAATAAAGTATTAAATTCATTAACTTTAATTAAATAATTATTTTTAATTGTTGTTGAAGCATATTTAATATTTTTAATTTGATTTGAATTTGTATCTTTAATATATGCTTGAATTTCTTTAATTAAATTACTTAAATTTTTTGCTTTTTCAATCACTTCTAAAGTTTCATTTAAAGAATTAGTTTGATCAATTTCGTTATTAATATATTGTTTAGTTAAAACATCAAAATTATCTATTTGATTAACTTTTGCATAATATTTATCTTTATTAACGTTTGATCAAGGATTGTATCCAATTACTAACTTACGTGATGCTTTATTAGTAAAATCCAAATTATCAAAAGTTCCATTTACTTGTACATAAATAACATTTGATTCTTTAAAATTAAATTGATTGCTATTAATAACTATTGATTTTTGATTTGCATTAGCAATAGGATTTTGATTAATAAATCATTGAATTGAACTAATTGTTAAATCACTAGGAAAATCAACATTAGCATTTAAACTTAAATGTTCATCATCAAATAAATTATTATTATCAACTGTAATTGTAATATTAGCTAATTGCTCAGTTAATTTATTGGCTCATTTTACTAATAAATCAGCTTTTTGATTTAATTTTTCTAATTCATTAGTTTTAGCTTCTAAATCTAAATCAATATTAGTTAATTTATCATTTTTGAAATCTTGATTTAAATCATTAATATTGTTTTTTAACTCAACAAATTCAGGATTTTCTAATAAATCACTATTTGTTGCTTCATTAATTAAATCATGAGATAAATGCATTTGTTGTACTAAACTTAATGTTTGATGGTTTTTAATATTTAATTTTTCTTTAAAATCTTGTAATTGTTCTAAGCTACTAAAAGATACTAAACTTTGCTTAATATTTTCTTTGCATTCTTGATCTAAATTCATTAAATTATCAATGTTTTGTTTCATATTATTTAAATTATTAACACCAGATAATGAATTAAATTTATGCATTAAATTAGTTTTAATATTTTCTAAATCATTAGTTGCTAAATTAGTAATTAATTTATCTTTTTCATAATGTGCTTCTACTGCTTTTAATTGTTTAATTAACACTTCTTGCTCATCACTTGAAGCAAATTTAAAAATAGGTTCATTGGTTAAAAAATCTGTATTTAATTTTTTAACTTCTGATAATAAATCTTTTGATTTTTCATCTCTATGCTTAATTTCATTAAATACAGTTTCAATTTCTTTCATATTATCTAAAGAACTTATTTTATTTTTAACTTGTTTTATTTCATCGTTATTTAATGAACTTAATTCGCTTATTTTATTAAAATATGAGTTTTTTAAACGATTAAGCTCTTGGTTGTGTTTATATTTATTAACCCCAAATACTGTAGCTCCTATAGCTGCTGGAACCAATAAACTTGAAGAGATTAAAATTATTTTGTTTGATTTCTTCATTATCCCTCCTATTATCTTTTAAATAAATTGTTTTGTTTTAAATAATCAAATTCTTTAACTGTTTCTTCTAGTTTTTTTATACAATACTCATCACTAAAAGGCATTACATCTTGAGCGTGTAATCATAAAATTGTTAAATAATAAACTAGTATTTTTTGCTGAATTAAATACTCTTCCCAATAGCTTTCATATTGATTTAAAAAGATTTCTTCTTGTTCTTTATTCAAAAAAGAACCACAAATAAAATAAGCTAAATCAAAGTGCTTATCACCCATTGATGAATATTCTCAATCAACAAAATAAACTTTATTATTTTTATCTACAATAATATTTCCTTCATATAAATCATTATGTAATGGTCTATTGTTTTGGCTGTGTTTTAAAATTAAATTAATTCTTTTATAGTATTTATTTAATACATCAATATTAATATTTTTTTCTTTTAAAATTCTACGATATTCTTTAACTCTTGATGCTACATTGCTTTTTGGAAATTTTAATTCTGAATCATGCAGTGTTTTAAAGTTATTTGCAATTTGAACTAATATATCTTTATCAAAAGTTTTTTCTTTTGTTTTAATTCATTCTCATTCAACCACTTTATCAGTATTTTGAATTAATTTTGGCACAAAATCAAAATCTTTTAATAGTGAATAATCTAATTTATGATTAAATTTATTCACTATTTTTTCTTGATAAAAACTATTAGCTGTTTGATAGGAATTATTAGTATGTCCCTTTTCTATTTTTATCATTTTTTACTCCCTAATAATAATTGTATTAATTTTAAAAAAAATACTTGCTTTTATAATGTTTGATTATAATAAATATATGAATTTTCCCATAAATAAAAAATCAAAAAACTCCTTATTAGTTTCTAGAATTATTCCAGGTATAGTTTTAGGTGTTTTAGCGATAGCTATTATTGCTTTATTTAGATTATCATTATTTACTTTTAATCAACAAGATAGCACACTTAAAATTGTTCTACAATCAGTTTCTGTAGTTATATTTAGTGTGATTGTTTTTTGATCTGGATTAGAATTATCTAAAGCTTTTTATAGAAATATTTATCTATCATTATTATCAGCGATAATCTTTACTTTTTTTATTATTTTCCCTTCAGTTGGATTAGAAAATAAGGTTTGATTTTCTAATCCGGATATTGTTAAAACTTCTCCTTTAACCAATATTTTATTTAATCACCAAAAATGATTATATTTTATTATTAGCAGTTTATTTTTTGTTATTTTATTTATTTTAATTAGAATGATTCAAAATCAAAATCGTTTAATGAGACAAATAATTAATAAGTCATTAATTTTATTTATCTGTTATATCATTTTATATTTATTTTTTAATTCTTTTGTTATTTTAAACGCTCAAGAAGCTGGTTTACAAAAAATCATTTTATTTGTTTTAATTGCAATAAGTCATGATATGGGAGGATTTTTTGGTGGAAAACTTTTAGGAAATAAATTTATTAAAATCAAACTTGCACCTAATATTAGTCCTAAAAAAACTTATGAAGGAGCTATTGTTGGGGTTTTAGTCGCTTTAATTATCTCTATTGTATTTTTAATTTCATATAATGTCACATTCTTTAAAGAACCTACTTTAGTTAATCAATATTTCTTTTTAAGTGATGTTGCTAATCCTATTACATCTAACTCCATCATTCTTGCATTTTTAATAATGGCCCCAATTAGTGCTTTAGTTGGTGATTTATTCTTTTCATTTATTAAAAGAGTCAATGAAATTAAAGACTTTTCTAAAATATTTTTAGGTCATGGAGGACTATTAGATAGATTAGATAGTATTGCTTTTGTATTTGTGCTTTGAAGTATGTTTGCTTCATTTTAAAAAGGAGAGTTATGTATTATAAAGACGCACCATTTAATAATTTAGCGAAGTTTTTAAATCTTGGGGAACTTGAATCTATCCAAGATGCATACATAAAAAACTCCGAAATTAAATCATCCAAAGAAAATAAATCACTTGAATTTACTATTGTATTCACTAGAATTCCATTAGCTAGTGATTTTTTTAAACTATACAATGCAATTAATAACTATTCTGCTATTAAATTAATCGCTTCATATGAAATTAATTCATTTTATATTGAACACTCTGAAATCTCTTTTTATATTCAAAAAAGTATTGAAAATGAACCAAAATATCTCGAAATATATGATTTAATGCTAGTAATTAATGGGTTATATTTCAATAATGTCAAAAAATGTTGAGTTTTTAGACACAATAATAAAGAAATAGATCAAGATTTAGTTAATCAAGCACTAGAACACATTACCAAACAAATGAACTACTTTGGTTTTAGAAATTTCACCATCGATAGTGAATATCAAGAACCTGTTAAAGTTAGTCAAAATTTCGAAGTTGATTATAGTCATTTTAAAAAACAACTTTCTATGGCGGTTAATAATGATTTTAAATCTAAAGTTAATAACATTAGAGGTAAAACATTTAATCGTGGTGGTAAAAATTATAATGTTAACACCATTCAAGAAATTAATAATTTAGATAACTTAATTGGTAGATATTTTACAAATTTCAAAGGAATGGTTTATCGTAAAGAAATAATTGATCGTAAAGATTATTTCTTATATAAATACTCAGTTACAGATTTTAAAGACGCTATAAGAATCACAATGTTTACCAAAGAAAAACTTGCAAATGAAGATGATATCAACATCAATGAATTTGGAGATTTTTATGGTGAAGTTTCTATTGGAACCGATTTTCAAAAAATAGTAAAAATTGACAAAATGTATAAAACTGATTCAATGTTTGAAGCTAGACATGATGATGCAGAGGTCAAAAGAATTGAATTAAATGCTAAAAGTAAAATGAATACTATGGATGGATTGTTAGATCCTGCAGATATAATAAATATTGCAAAACAATTTAATCAACCTGCAGTAGCTTTATTAGATTCTAATAGTGTTCAAGGATTTCCTGAGTTTTTCTTTTCAGCAAAAAAAGCTAATATCAAACCTATTTATGGGGTGTCATTTGATGTTATACACAATGATAATCAAGTTATTTTAAATGATGATTGACAAGATATTACTTTAACTAAAGCCGAATATGCTGTATTTGATATTGAAACTACGGGTTTATCACCAAGATTTTCTGAAATTATAGAATTTGGTGCTTCAATTATTAAAAATGGTCAAATTGTAGAAAATCATCAATTTTTCATTAAAGCTTCTTCACCTTTATCTTCATTTACCACTAATTTAACTAATATTACCGATAAAATGCTTGATGAACAAGGATTAGAAGTAGATGAAGCATTAGATAAAATTTATGCTATTTTAAATAATAGAATCGCAGTAGCTCACAATGCTAATTTTGATATGAATTTTGTAATTCAAAAATTCATTCAAGCTAATAAACCTTTACCTAAAACTACTTATTTAGACTCTTTAGCTATATCAAGATTATTATTTGAAAACAAAGCAAAGCACACCTTAGGTGAGTTTTGTAAGAATTTAGAAGTGGCTTATGATTCGTTAGTGGCCCATAGAGCTGATTATGATGCTGAAGTTTTAGCTAAAGCATTTTTAAATGCAATTAGAATGCTTGAAAGCGATAAAATCTTAACCTTAGAACAATTATCTAAATTAATGACTGAAAATTACTATCAAAAAATTAGATCAAGTCAAATTAGTATTCTTGCTTTAAATCAATTAGGTTTAAAAGAACTATTTAAATATGTTTCATTAACTTTAACCAAAAGATTTTATAAATCACCTAAGATGTTTTATGAAGATATTCATAAAACAGATAATGTTTTAATAGGCTCTGGTGGATTAAAAGGACCCTTAATTGATGCTTTATTATTTTCTTCAGATTTAGAAATTGATAAATTAATAGATCAATTTGATTACATTGAAGTACCTCATCCTCAAGCTTTAGCTCATTGAATTTCAAATGATGATTTTAGTTTAGAACAAATTCAAGAGTTGCTTAAAACTTTAATTATTAAAGCTAAAAAGAAAAATAAAATCGTTGTTGCTATTGGTGATGTTAGATATGAAAATAAAGTTGATCAAATTTTCTTTAAATCATTAGTTTATTCTAAAGGTATAGGAAATACTTCTCACTTTTTATTTAATTATTCAAAAGCAGCTAGTCATTCATTAAAACTTCCACATTTACATTATTTAACTACTAATGAAATGAAAGAGCAATTTGCATTTTTAAATGATTTAGATTTAATTAATGAAATAGTTGTTAATAATCCTAAAAAAATTGCTGATTTAGTTGATGATAATATTGAAATCATTAAAAAAGATTTATATACTCCTAAATTTGATAATTCAAAAGAAAAACTTTATGATTTAGTTTATAAAAATGCACATAAAATTTATGGAGAAAAACTACCAGAAATAGTAGAAGAGAGAATTAAAAAAGAAATTACTCCTATTATTAAATATGGATTTGATGTTATTTATTGAATTTCTCATAAACTAGTTAAAAAATCAATCGATAATGGTTATTTAGTAGGATCTAGAGGATCTGTTGGATCATCTTTAGTTGCTACTTTATCAGGAATTACTGAAATTAACCCACTTCCACCACATTATATTTGTTCAAAATGTAAATATTTTGAACTTTATGATGGTGATGATATCAGTTCAGGATTTGATTTAAACGATTTAAATTGTCCTAATTGTGATATTAAAATGATTAAAGATGGACAAAATATTCCTTTCGAGACTTTCTTAGGATTTAATGCAGATAAAGTTCCTGATATTGATCTAAACTTCTCTGGAGATTATCAATCTGAGATTCATGATGAAGTTAAGCGATTATTTGGTGAAGATCATACTCTTAGAGCTGGTACTATATCAACTATTAAATCTAAAACTAGTTATGGATATGTTAAAAAAGCATCTGAAGATTATAATTTTGGTTATTCTCCTTCCTTTGTTGATTTTATTTCAACTAAACTCGAAGGAGTAAAAAGAACTACTGGACAACACCCTGGAGGAATTATCATTATTCCTAAAGAGTTTGAATCTGAAGACTTTACTCCTATTAACTATCCTGCAGATGATATTTCTTTAGACTGAAAAACCACTCACTTTGCATTTAGTTCTATCCATGATAACGTTTTAAAACTTGATATTTTAGGTCATGTGGATCCTACAGCTATTAGAATGCTAGAAAAACTTACAGGTTTAGATGTTAAAAAAGATGTACCTAAAAAAGATGTTAAAGTTATGTCTTTATTTTCTAGCACAAATGTTTTGGGCATAACTCCTGAACAAATTGGAGGAGAAATTACTGGAGCTTTAGGTATTCCTGAATTTGGTACTGGATTTGTTAGAAGGATGCTTCATGAAGCTCAACCTAAGAGTTTTGCAGATTTAATTTCACTATCAGGTTTATCTCATGGTGAAGATGTATGAACTAATAACGCTCAAGAATTAATTAATAAGCACAATATGACCTTAAAAGATGTTATTTCTTGTAGGGATGATATTATGGTTTATTTAATTCATAAAGGTGTAGATCCGTTGTTTTCTTTTAAAATAATGGAACAAGTTCGTAAAGGTAAAGGATTATCAAAAGAAGAGGAAAAACAACTATTAGATTCAAATATTCCAAGTTGATACATCAATAGTATGAAAAAGATTAAATATATGTTCCCTAAAGCTCATGCTACTGCTTATGTATTAATGGCTTGAAGAATCGCTTGATTTAAACTATATTATCCTTTAGAATACTATGCAACTTATTTAACAACTAGAGTTGATGAATTTGATGTTGAAATATTAATGAATGATATTGGATGTAAAAAAATTAACTCTAAATTAGTTGAATTAAATACTATTTCAGATAAAAAAGCTAAAGATAGTGCATTAATTCAAACTTTAGAAATTGCTAGAGAATTATATGCTAGAGGATTTTCTATTAGTAATATTAACTTAGGAAAATCTTTAGCTAAAGAATGAGTTATTGACTATGAATTTAAGTCTTTAATACCACCATTTTCTGCTATTAAAGGTCTTGGTGAAGCTGTTGCTAATAAAATAGTAGCTTCAAGAGATGAAAGAGCATATATGTCTCAAAGCGATTTCCAAAAACGTAGTGGAGTTAATGTAACTTTATTTAAAGTTATTAAGGAATTAGGTATCATTGATCATTTAAATGAAACTGATCAAATGACTTTATTCTAAATTTATTTTATTTATACAACCAAGATTAACAATCTTGGTTTTTTATATAAATACTATATTGTATAATATTGATATGTTAGGATTTATAGAAAAAAAATTACAAAAGAGTTTAGCTAAAATGGCTAAAAAAACCGTACTTAATGAAGCAGATATTCTTGAAATTACTCGTGAAGTAAAAATGTCATTACTTGAAGCTGACGTTAATTTAAAAGTTGTTAAAACTTTTATTTCAAACGTTAAAGAAAAAGCTTTAAGTAGTGGAGTAATTGGTAAATTAAACCCTTCTCAACAAATGATTAAGATTTTTCATGAAGAATTGGTTAATATACTTGGTGGAAAAGCTAAAGAATTTAAAATCGAGAAAAAACCATACATCATTATGATGTGTGGACTTCAAGGTTCAGGAAAAACTACTGCAACAGCTAAATTAGCTTACTTTTTAAGAAAGAAAAAAATGGTTGAAAAACCATTAGTAGTAGCTGCAGATATTTATCGTCCTGCTGCTGTTAATCAATTAGTTACTTTAGCTAAAAGTATTCAAGTAGATTACTTTGAGCAAGGTACAGATGTTCCTGCAGAAACCATTGTAGCTAATGCTTTAGAGTTTGCTAAACAAAATCAAAATGATTTAATTATTATCGACACTGCTGGTAGATTATCAATTGATGAAAAATTAATGCAAGAATTAGTTGAAATTAAGAAAATTGCTAAACCTAGTGATATTTTATTTATCGCTGATGCTCTTAGTGGTCAAGACATTATTAATGTTGCAAGCACTTTTAATGATAATTTAAAATTAACAGGAACTATTATTACCAAATTAGACTCTGATGCTCGTGGAGGAGCCGCTTTAAGTTTAAGACATGTATTAAATATACCAATTAAATTTATAGGTACAGGTGAAAAAGTATCTAACTTAGATTTATTCTATCCAGATAGAATGGCTGATAGAATCTTAGGTATGGGTGATGTTATGAGTTTAATCGAAAAAGCTCAAGACGTTATCGATGAAGATAAAGCTAAAAATATGATGGAAAGAATGTTCTATGGCGAATATACATTAGATGATTTATTAGAACAAATTCAACAAGTTAAAAATATGGGTAAATTTTCAAAAATATTAAAAATGCTTCCTGGTGGATTAGCAAGCAAAGTTGATCCTTCTCAAATTGAAAAAGCAGAAGAAAAAATGAGAATTTATCAAATTTTAATGTCTTCTATGACAATTAAAGAAAGAAAAAATCCTAAATTGTTAAGACAAGCATCAAGAAAAGAAAGAATTCTTAAAGGTAGTGGAAGATCTGCTCAAGAATATAACAAATTATTATCTGACTTTGATGCTATGGTTAAAAAAATGAGTCAAATTGTTAAATCAGTTAAAAATGGTTCATTTGGACCTGGTTCATTAGGTGGTTTTGGTTTATAAAAAATAGTACTAGATTAAATTTCTAGTGCTATTTTTTATTCACCTTTTGTCTAACCAATAATGATTAATTTAATTAGGATTAATAATGTAATAAATAGACATAAAAGTTTCCAAGTTATCAAAAAAACGTTAAAAAACATTGATTATTAGCTTATTTTTTAATTTTTTCAAATTCTTACATTGTAATTTAAGTTTTAAAATATTTATTATTATGAAAATATAAAAGATTAATATTATTTAAATTATTATACTAGAAATTTAATGACTGATTTTTACCAAAACCACAGTATTACTTATGTTTTAGTAAATTTTATAAGTATGAACTGCAAAAGAAATTTTTATAAAATTCATACATTTGTGGAATGAAAAATGGTATTTATTCTTATCATATTTTCTAAAATATGAAAACAAAAAGCAGATTTTTGTATATTTTTTCACATATTCCATTCTGCACACTTCATGCATATATTATAATTTTCTTTTATTGGAGGTAAAAAATGAATAAAAACTTGAAAAAATCATTAGGTTTAATAGCGACAACTATGCCAGCTGTTGCTATTTCTTTAAATCTAATAAGTGCAAGTGATGTTGCTACAGAAACATCAACTTTAACAATTCAAAATTTAATAGAATATTTAGATGGGAAACGTTATCTTTATTTACAAGGTGGTTTGAATGATAAACAAATAGATCATTATAGAACTCAATTACAAACACTTGAATCAACAAATCAAAATACTCAAGAAAAATTATTAGAAATAAAAACAAATATAGATAAAACTTATAAAGCGATGGTTAGAGGATATTTAGCGGTTTTAGCTAACTCTATCGGTGATCCTGGTAATGAAGGAGCTACAGCTCAAAATCCTGGTGAATACAATAGATATTTAGAAGGTTATTCTAATAAAATTACTTTACCTGGATATACATACGCTTGACAAAGTGCATATGTAGGAGACTTTAGAAGAACTACATTTGCAAAAACTAAAGTTGCTGTTGATTATTTATTACATGATGCAGATTATAATTTTGATTTAGATAGTGATAATGAATTTACTGATGAACAATATAAAACTAAAATTCATGACTTAAGAGATTATTTTAATAGAGAAGTACCATTGTTAAGAAACCATAATAATGCCGCAATGACATTAGGTTCAGTAGGGTTTCTAGAAGCTGTTAGAAGTAAATATTTTAGTAATATTAACGATGATGGAACTGATAAAACTGAGCTTCACGACGATTTATATAACACACATATTGGTGCAGGTGGATTTTATATTTTATCTAATTTTACTTTAAGAGATAATGGTGCAAATATTTTTGTTTGATATGGAACCACTAGAGATCAAATATCTCAAAGAGTAAATAATTATGATCAAGCGTTTAAGACACTTGTTAAAACAAGAAATAAAATAAAAGATTTTTTGACTACAGATTCTATTCAACTACTAAATGCAGACTATGTAGATAATAGTTCTTATCCTGCAGGACAAGATTTAAAACTTTGATTTGATAGAATGCAAGACGCTTGTGAAAATATGAACAATCTTGCTACCTATCCTGTTAATGGTTGAGAAAATAAAGGATTTATGAAATCTGCTAACGGTAATGCTAACTTTACCTTTGAAAAACAAAGTGGTTATCACTATCTAGATCGTTATGCTACTATAATCTTAGGAGCAGCTAATGGACCTGATAGAATGTTAGATCGTTACAACAGAATAGTAAATAATATTGATAGAGTTATTGAACGTGAGAAAAATGCTGCTACATCTAAAATTAGAAGTTTTCAATATTTAACAGAAAACGAAACCGCTGGTGCCGAGTTAGCGATTAGCAAAATAAATGATGGAACCATTAGTTTCATTCCTGATATGAGAAATGAAGCTAAAAAGTTTGCTGAAATTAATGCTTCAAGTGCTAAAGAATATGCTTTAAAAGCTATTGAAAATCTTCCTTTTGATGATATGGAGAGATTTAAGAATAACGTTCTTTCACGTACTCTTGATACAAATAATCCAGATGAGGATGTTAAGTATTTTGAAAAACAAATACTTGATACATGATTGTACTCAGTTAATTCAAACCCTTATTTAACTGATGAACAAAAAGCTTCTGGTAGTTATATAAAAACTGCTTTAGCAATGTATTACAACAGTAATTCTAGTGCAGAAAAAACTCAAAAAATGAAAGAAGTTTTTAAGGTTATTGCTGATGAAACACTACAATCTATAACACAAAACATTGATGGTCTAAAACTATACAATGCAAATGAAATACAAGAACTTAAAAACCAGTTAAATGAAGGTTTAGAAGGTCTAACAGCTGCTGAAAAATACAAAAAGATTGTAGAGAACTTAAATCTAATCACAACTAAAATTAGCAATGATTTTAATAACTATATGTCTACAAACGTTATTGATAATCGTAATGTAACTTTAGCAACTAATAATTTAATAACAATAAACTCTGATTTATTGTTATATAACGAAAATATTAAATCATACTTAAAAACAAAATTACAATTATCAAACTATCTTACAGATGAGCAAAAACAAGAATTAAAAGATAAAGTAGATAATATAACAAGTACAAAAAATATACTACCTGAGTTAAATAAAATTGCTGAATCTGTAATAGAAACTATTAAATCTAATTATGTTAATCAATGACCTGCTGATTTACAAGAAGAAGCAAGAAATGCATTAACACAAAAATTAGCTACTTTACCAAATAATATCGATTCATTAAATTCTGCTACTAATGAATTAACTACTGAATTAAGAAATAAATATCTAACTAATTTAGCAACAGTACAAAATCAGTTAGATAGTGCTGATTATTCAGCTTTTGAAGCTGAATTAAATGGTGATTTAACAGTTACTAAATTAAATGAAACAAAAGCTAAAATTATTGCTAAATTGAATGAAGATTTAGGTGCAAAAATTAGTGGTTTAAACACTTTAACTTCTAATCAGCAAAATGAAATTAAACAAAAATTATCTGATGCATTAAATAACTCAAATAATTTTGGTAATGATATCGCTTCAATATTTGATAAAACAACCAACTTAATTAACACTAATTCTGATCAATATAATGTAGATCATTTACCAAGTAATGTATTAAGCTTTAATGATTTAACAAATAATGATGCTGATCAATTTAATAAAATGAAAGAAAACTTAAAAGAATTATTAGCTTCTAATCCTCTTTCAACCTTAATTGATCCTGTAGATAATTGAGATAACATTACTAACATTGATCAATTAAATTCATTAAAAACAACTAAATTAGATGCAGCAAAAAATCAATTATTAACTAAAGTTCAAGGTCTACAATGATATAACAACAATGAATTTAATGATGAAATTACTAACTTAAACAATATCAATGATGTAAATGGTTTATATAACAAGATATTAAATGATTTAACAACTTCAGCAAATAGTGTGATTGAAACACTTAAAATAGATAATCCTACAATTGAACCAATTAATAACATTAGTACCATTAACGATTTTGACACTAAAGTAGAAGAAATCATTCAAACAGTTAAGAATAACACTAATAATTTAATTGATGCTTCTCAAAACACTGATAAATCTGCTACTAAAACATTATTAACCACTAAAACTAATACATCTAATCCATTACAAGGTTTATTAAATAATGTGAATTCAATAACTGAAAAAACAAAAGAAGACACAAAGAACGCAATTAATTCATTAACTAACTTAAACGATATTCAAAGACAATTATTTTTAGATAAATTAGAAAATGCTAATTTATCTAAATTAAATGAAATCTATAATGATGCAGCATTATTAGAGCAAAAGAAACAAACAGCCAAAGACAAAATTGCTGCTTTAGATGGTTTAGGTGATGTTTTAATTCAAAAATTCCAAAATAATGTTAATGATTTATTACCAGATCAATTTGAAAATAACTTCAATAATGCTGATGCATTATTGACTAAATATAATGAAGCAAAAAATCAATTAGATATCACTAATCCTTCATTTGTTTCAAAATCAGGTCAAGATTATGAACTTCTTTCTCAAGAATTAAAAGATAAATTAGATTCAGCATATACTGCATTAAGTAATATTAACAATAATAAAACTGAAGATAATATTTCTACAATTGATCAAGCAATTGATAATTTAAAACAAGTAATCACTGAAGCAGAACAATATAAAACTAACTTAATTTCTTCTAAACAAGATGCAATTGATGATCTAGATTTTCTTTCAGGCGATCAAAAAACAAGTTTTAAAAATCAAATCGCTGGTGCTACTTCAGAAGCTAAAATGGATACAATTATTGAAAATGCCAAATCATTAGATGATTCATATGAAAACTTGAGCACTAAATTAAATGCTGTTCCTAGTGATTACACAACAAACAAAACTAAAGCATTTAATCTAGCATCTAAAGAAACTCAAGATCAACTTGAAGCAGCTACTGAAGAAGCTACTAATTTAAACACAAATAAAAATGATAATGACACCGCTAGTGTAAATTCTAAAGCTAATGTTTTAACAGATTTAATCCTTAAAGCACAAAATGAAGTACAAAATTATTTAGATGAATCTAATAAAACAATTGATAATTTAAATAACTTCAATGACGGATTAAAAAATCATTTTAAAGATTTAATTTCTCACGCAAATACTAAAGAAGAAATTCAAGATATTATTAATCAAGCAAATCAATTAAATGATGCTTATACAGTGTTAGAAAATAAATTAGTAGAGCAACCTACTAATTATGATTTAGCAGATAATAAAGATGCTTTAGATGCATTATTAGTTAATGCTAATAATGTTAATACTAATAAAACTTTAAACACTTCAGATGCAGTGATGGATTTAGTAAATCAATTAGATACCGCTTATACCAATGCTCTTGATAGCATTAAAGCTAAAAAAGATGTTGCTAAAGCTATAGTTGATGGTTTAACAAACAACTTATCAGCGGATGAATTAGCTAATTCAAAAGAACAAATAGATCAAGCAACAACTCAAGATCAATTAGATTTAATCACAAGCAAAGCTCAATCATTAAGTGATATCGATAAACTTAATATGATTGATAATGCTAAAAAACAAGAATTAAAAGATCAAATTAAAAATTCTAACAATATTCACGATCTAAAAACACCATTTGAAAACACTAAAAAAGAATTATTAACTGAAATTGCTAACTCAGATTTATTAAATCCTAACCAAAATCCTAAATCAGATTTTGTTAATGCAAATAATGGTGATTTATTAAATGCTGCATTTGGCAAAGCATTAAATAACGCTAAATCTAATGTAAATGAATTGCTTAATACAAATATATTAACCAACCAAGAAAAACAAGATTTTGCAACTAAAATTACTGATGCAAATACTTTTAATTCATTAAAAGAATTAAAAGATCAAATCACTAATTTAATTAAAGAAAAAGCTAAACAAACAATAAATGATTTAGATTTAATTAATCAAGATCAAAAATCTAACGTATTAGATAACTTTGATAGCTTATCTATAGATCAAATTAATGATAATTACAATAATTTAGTTGATTTAAACAGTTATAAAAATCCTATAAATAATGATATTAAAGCTTTAGATCTTAAACCTAATGATCAAATCAAAATTGATCAATTATTACTTGATGCTACTACTAAACCTCAAGCAGATATAGTAAAAGCTAAAGCTTTAGCTATAGTTGAATTAGATAAACTTAGCGGTTTAACTGATGAACAAATCCAAGAATTTAAAGATCAAATTGTAAATGATCAAACTTTAGATCAATTAGGAATTAATAATATAGTCAATAAAGCTAAATTATTAAATCAAAAGAATAAATCCTTAAACGAAGTTAATAATTTAGGTGATATAACTCCAGAAAATAAAGAAAAATTCATTAATGCAATTAATAATGCTAACGACATTGAAAATGTTATAGATTTAAGTAATCTTGCATCATTGCAAGATAAAAAAGATCTTGCTACTGTAATAATTAATGAAACCGCATTAAATGAACAAGAAAAACAAGCATTATTAGATGAGTTAAATTCTCCTACTACTGATACTGAAGAAAAAGTAGAAGATATCATTGCTAAAGCTAATGCTTTAAATCTTGATAAACAAAAACAAGATGCATTAAAACAATTAGATAAATTACATCATTTATCACCTATAGAATCAAATGATTTTAGAGATAAAATAAACGCTTCAAATGATGTTTTAGAAATTAGTCAATTAATTAAAGATGCAACTTTATTAAACGAAAAAAATAAAGCAAATCAAGAAATTAATGATGATTTATTAGACTTAGATGAATTAAAAGACCAAGTAATAAATAACGTAAATAACGCTCATACAGTTAAAGAAGTGCAAGATTTAATGAAAGTTGCTAGATTGGATAATGCAAAACATAATGGTATCAAACAAATCAAACAACTACAATATTTAAGCAATCAAGAAAAACAAGATTTCATTGATCAAGTAAATTCAAGCACTAGTTCAAATCAAATTCAAGAAATAGTAAATCAAGCAATATTAAAAGATAAACAAAATCAAATTAATCAAAATATTGATAATTTAACTCACATTAGTCAAGAACAAAAAGATTTATTTAAAAACTCAGTTAATACCACATATTCAATTGATCAAATTGAAGAAATTCATCAAGATGCTAGAAAATTAAGTTCTGCTTATATTCAACTCCAAGCTTCTTATGAAAACTTTCCTGAAGAATTAAAACCTTTAGCATTAGATACTTTAAACCACGCAGATACTTTATTGTCTAATGAAGATAAAGTTTCAGTTAATAAATTAGAAGAAATTAATGAAGTAATTAAACAATTAAAAGATAATTTACCTGATGCTAAATTATTGAACGAATTAGATACTTTATTAAATAGTATGCAACTTAGCGATCAAGCTAAATCAACTCTTAAACAAAATGTAGATATTTTAAGTCCTAGTGTTAAAATTAAGCAAGTATTAGATGATGTTAAAGCTTATAATAAACAATATCAAGCAAATAATATTGATAGTTTATTAAATCAATACAAAGATTTATTAAACAAAAATAGCAATAATGAAATTGCTAAATATTTAACAAAAGATATTGATCAAAATATATTAGACAATAACTTAGTTAATACTACAAACACAAATGATTTACCAACTATAAATCAATTATTAACTTCAAAAATTGCTAGTGCTAATAATTTATCAAATGCTAAAACATCATTTGATAAATATATGAAACAATTAAATGCTTTGGAAAATCTACCTGCATCATATAAAAAATTAGTATTAGATTCAATACAATCTCAATATCATCAATTATTTGCTAAAGATCAAGTATCAGCTGCTGATGTTGAACAATTTGAACAATTTGCAAGTAAATTACTCAAAAACCAAACAGCTTATGATTCAAATATTAATTCATTACATTCTAAATATCAAGAATTAAATAGTTTATTATCTACTGATAAATACCAAAATACAAGTAAAAAAGAGCAAACGAAATTAGATAAAATCATTCAAGAATTTAATGATTTCATGACTAATAACATTGCCAAGATAATACAATTAATAATACAAATAAAGACATTAAAGCAATTCAAGATTTAATTAATAAAGCTAATATTGTAATTAATAACTTAGGTAATGATTTACAAAATACTAAATCATCATTAGAACAATTAATTAAACAACAACCAAGTTTAAACACTGTTGCTAAAAACAATTTACTTTCAGAATTAAATGATATTTCTAGCACCACTTATAGTCAAGAAAACTATGATAATTTAAGAGCTAGAGTTCATAATTTAAACTTCTTATACGCTTCTATTGCTCAATCTAAAGCAAAAGCTAATAAAGTTTTACAAAATACTAAATATCAACCTGAATTTGATAAATTAGATAAATATTGAGTGAGTAAAAAATAATTCACTTAAGCATCATTCCTGAAGGAATAATTGCTTCCTAATTTAATTCTACACAATTCAAAAATTTTTTCAAAGAAATTTTTAATTGTGCCTTCTCGTGCCAGCACGCACATATATATACGCGCACCCTTTAAAGGGTAAAATAAGAAAGCATCAAAAGTCTAACGACTATGCTATTAATATATATACTTTAGTATATATATTAAAATTTAAAAAACAATGATGCAAGATTTTTAAACTTATAAAAAGTTGCATCGCTAAAATATCACATTATGTGAAAATGTGAAAATATCAAGTTTAAAAAAATGAAAATTTTGTAGCAAATATGAAACAAATTTTTGATAGTGAGTACCTTAATATATATACATAGTATATATATTAACTATCAACATATAAATCTACCAACATTTTCATCTCCTAGCATCATGATTTTATATACAATAGACTTAATATTGTATCTAGAACCACGCTTTTTGATTAATCTCTTTAAGGAGTTATTAACGAAGCTCTCAGTAGATGATTTAACATTAACTTCGCTTTTGATAAGATTACTAATACCATTTCAATTGTTTTTAATGTATCTTAAAAATTTCTTGATTTTTTGTCTTAGTTTAGGTAGTAAATTATCAAGAACTTTCTCTTTGATAAAGTTTAAAAGGTGATTAAAAACATTTATATTTTTACTATTTATAGCATTTTCTACACTGTTATAAAGATTCATATCATTATAAAAATAATCTTTATTTTCATAGAAAATGCTATTTTCTTTATTCTTTTTCTTAGTAGCTCCAAACGTATCAAAAGTCAATTTCATAAAGTGGAATTTATCTAAAATTGGTATATAGTCTTTTGAATTAGCTAACTTTTGAATTCATTTAGCACCATCACCTTTAACAACAATTTTTAAATCTTTGTTGTAAAATGTGTCTTTTATATAATTGATTTGTTCTATTAAATACTCTATTGAAACTTTACTTGCTTTATTAGAATTTTCTAAATAAAAGAGCTCATTTTTACATTTTACTTGTTTCTTTTGAGAGTCTTTTTCTAAGTAAAATCTAAGCATTCTACTTCTTTTGCCGATAGTTTTATGCTTATTTTGCACAGAAAAGAAAGCGTCATCTATTTCAACATATAAATATTTATGTTCGTTTTTTATCACATTATTAGAGTAATCAGTAAGATTATCAATATAGTTTCATTGATTATTTTCACAAAGTTTAATATCATTATTTAAAATATTTTCATTCTTTATTCAAAAATGAATTAATTGCTTAGAAGGATTAAAAGAACTAAAAATATCCTTTGTTTTATTACCATTAATATAATTGCTAATAGCATCTTTTTTTAATTTGATATCAAATTTGGAAGTTTTAAGCTGTTCTAAATATTCATGATGATAATAAGTGAATGTTCTATATTTACCTAGTGCTTCATCATAAATTTTGTATCTAGTAAGATTAAAATAATATATACCATTAGAAGTTATAAGTTTTCTTTTTACTCTTCTTGAAACAATTCATTTTGGAAAAAATTTTAATCTTGTTTCTGTTCTAAACTTTTCTTCAATCTGATTTAAGTAAATGATAAAAACTTCATATACCATAATAATGTCTCCTTTTATATTCAATTATTTGATTACTGAATATAAATAAAAAAGCGGTAAATCCGCTTTAATATTAATCTAATGAAATATCTAAAGCAGATTCATTATCTTCTTTTTCTACTACTTTTTGTGTGTTGTTATCCTCTTGTTTTAATGTTTTTTCTTCCAAAACTTCTTGTTTTTTCTTTTGGTAATTGGTTAAAAAACTTCCCAAATCTCTAGATAAAATACCAAAAGCAAATGAATCTTTAAAATTAGATTTATCATTTTCTCAATATTCAGGAGCTTCAACTCCAAGAGCATCAACTACATTACTGAATATACATTTAAGTGATTTATCTATGATTTCATCTTGAATTTTTGCTGTTTTAGAACAAAGAACTTCACTCTCTAATATGACTTTTAGCTTTTTGTTTTTAAGTTTTTTAATATCAGCTATCTTAGTTTTTTGAAAAGTATAATCACCTTTTTGTATAAATTCATTCATTTTTATTAAAATTTCTTTTGCTTTTTGATTAGTTAAATTGTATATTTTAGGTTTTATATTTTCACTATCTAAAGCACCATAAATTTTTTCAAAATCATCCTTATTCATCACTTGGATATTGCTAACATCTACATAACTTGCTTTACCATTATAAGTGAATTCAACACTATTTTCAGGTAGCTCTCTTTTGATTATTTCTCCGTCACTATTTACTACTTCACCACTTTTACAATTAAGGTAATAGACATTAGACTTATCATATCAAATGACTAAAGGACGTAAATTATAACCTGGTTTGTGAGTTAGAATTATTCTTCCTATGTCGTTAAATGAAGCGGTTTGAATTGAAATTTTTGATTTTGGTTTTCTTATAACTTCCATATAATAAATTTTACTATTTTAGAAAAAAGTAAATAAAAAACAGCTGGAAATAGCTGTTTTACTTATTATCAGCACCTAATTATATTGTCTGGTAATATAAAAGGTACTTGCATTTACAATGGGCCTAGAACACCAATATAAACACATCCCCTACGCTTGAACAAAACATAACAGTTCTTCGCGCCCGTCGTTTAAAGGGTATATATAATTATTATAATACTTGAATTAAAAATGTCAATAAATAAAAATAAAAAATCTAGAAATTCGACACTTATATATAAAGATTTTTAAATTTTCATTATACAAAAAGATATTTATTATTCCTTAATATTAACCTTATGAAATATCTAAAGCAGATTCATTATCTTCTTTTTCTACTACTTTTTGTGTGTTATTATTCTCTTGTTTTAATGTTTTTTCTTCTAAATCATCTTGTTTTTTCTTTTGGTAATTGGTTAAAAAACTTCCCAAATCTCTAGATAAAATACCAAAAGCAAACGAATCTTTAAAATTAGATTTATCATTTTCTCAATACTCAGGAGCTTCAACTCCTAGAGCATCAACTACATTACTGAATATACATTTAAGTGATTTATCTATGATTTCATCTTGAATTTTTGCTGTTTTAGAGCAAAGAACTTCACTTTATAACATAATTCTTGTATATTTATTTTTTAGTTTATACATATCTTTTATCTTTATTTTTTGAAAAGTATAATCACCTTTTTGTATAAATTCATTCATTTTTATTAAAATTTCTTTTGCTTTTTGATTAGTTAAATTGTATATTTTAGGTTTTATATTTTCACTATCTAAAGCACCATAAATTTTTTCAAAATCATCTTTATCCATAATTTGGATATTGGTTATATTAACGTAATTTAATTTACCTTTATAACTAAATTAACACTATTTTCAGGTAGTTCTCTTTTAGTTATTTCTCCATTTTCATTTATAACTTCACCACTTTTACAATTAAGGTAATAGACATTAGACTTATCATATCAAATGACTAAAGGACGTAAATTATATCCTTGTGAATGAGCACGTATCATTCTCCCTGTTTCATCAAATGATACTGTTTCAACGGTGATTTTTGATTTTGTTTTTCTTATAAATTCCATATAATAAATTTTACTATTTTAGAAAAAGTAAATAAAAAACAGCTAAAACAGCTGCTCTATTCATCATCAACACCTACTTATATTGTCTGGGAATATAAAAGGTGCTTGCATCTATAATGGACCTAGAACACCACTATAAACACACCCCCTACGCTTGAATACAATCATAACATTGTCTCCTACGCCTCGACGTTTAAAGGGATTGTTCAGTTAAGTAATTAACCAAACTCACTATTAATATTATATCACTAGCGGAAAATAAATAGATAAAAATAAAAAAGAAAACTCCCTTTCAGGAGTTTAAAGCGTTTTTTTATTTGAAAAAGGATTGTTGGGCGATTATTAATTTTGATTCTAGGTCAAACTTAACAATCTGGATAAACAACATAAACCAGATATATTACTTATCTCACTAATCTGATAATATTATACACTTATTTTTTGATTTACAATAAAAATAAATAAAAAAGCAGCTTTATTGCTGCTTTTTGGATTTTCTTATTAATATAATATATTTAGCTAAGAAAATCTATCATAAATAGTGTATATATTATATTAAATAATAACTAAAAAGTCAAGAAAATTTATTAGAAATTACTTATTTTTTTAGTTTTTTGTTATTTTTATAAATGTTATTTCATTCTATAGAACATCCACTAGAAATTTTTGTTGATGCATCATATTTATAATTGCTACAAACTCAAAAAGTATTTCCCGTTTTTGATGTTCTTTCAATTCTGTATTCATTACAAGCATCACAAAACTTTTCTTTGCTTCTTGTGTATCTAGATTCTTTGATTTCTTGTTTTAAATTTGAATAATCTTGATTAGTTTTATTATTTAATAAGTTTGAAATCAAATTATCTTGCATTTTTAAATATGCTTGATAATTGTTTTGGCCTAGCACAATAGAATCTAAATCTTTTTCAAAATTCTTTGTAAAATCATAGTTGCAAAAGTCTTTAAATTCTCTTTCAACTATTTGATATAGTACCTTACCTTTATGAGTTAGCACTAAGTCCTTTTTATTTTTAATTGCGTATTCACGATCTAATAATATTCCACCAAATGTTGCATAAGTGCTAGGACGACCAATGCTTTTATGCTCTAACTCATTAATTAATGAAGCTTCTGTATATAACTTAGGTTCAGGATTTAAATTAACTTGTTTAACTTCTGATGATGATTTATAGCTTTGATTTAAAGTAAAAGACTTAATATCATCATCTTTGTTTAGGTATCTTACAAACCCTAAAAAAGTGAATTTTTTAGATGTTGTAATAAAACAATGATTATTTGAACTTAATTTAATTTTAGTATTTTGATATATAGCATCCTTTAATCCTTGGAGAATAGTTCTATTATATAAAGTTTCATATATACCTAGTTCTAATTGCTTATACTTATCAATTAAACTCATTGTTGTTATTTCAGGATGGACAATTCTCAAGCACTCATGAGCTTCTTGAGAATTTTCATTATTTTTATAATTTCTTACATCTTTAACATCTAAAATATCTTCAACTTGATGATATTTTTTAATCTTGAGATAATCAATAAGTTCAATCATAAAATCATTACTTATATTATAGTTATCAGTTCTTGGATAAGTAATTAATCCATCTTGATATAGCACTTGTAAAGCGTTTTGAACTTCTTTTGCTTTAACATTATACTTTTTAGTTATATCAACTAATAAAGTACTTGTAATATAAGGTTTAGGAACTTTTAATGCTTTAGGTGCTTCAGTAGTTATTTTAGTACATTGAACTTGATTAATATTTGTATCGATTTGATCTTGAGAATCATAATATTTAATATTCTCATTTTCATCAATCTCTGTTAAACTAACTTCTTTTTGATTATCACCTAAGACATTAATAGTTAATTTAAACTTATAATTTGGTTGATAATTAGCAATCTCTTTATCTCTATCTCCTAGTAATTTAACAGCTACACCTTGAATTCTACCTATGCTTTTAAGTCCTAAATTTTGTTGAATGAAACTACTTGCACGATATCCAAAAAGTTTATCATAAATCAATCTAGCAAATTGAGCATAAACTAAATTCATATTCAATTCAATTGGATTATTTATAGCTTGATTTATTGCTTTAGCAGATATCTCGTGAAAGACAATTCTTTTAGCATTTTGTAATTTTGATTTAGGTAATGAATTATAAATATGATATGCAATAGCTTCGCCTTCACGATCTGGATCTGAAGCTATATAAATATTTTGATATTTAAAATTATTAATGCTATCAAGAATATTTTTTCAAGTCTTTTTACCATTATCACTATAAACAAAACTAGGTTCATATTGTTGATTGATACCCACATTATAAAGTCCATTGTTTTCAAGTTCTTTAAAATGTCCCCCAGTAGCTACAACAGAATAACCATCACCTAAAATTTGTTTGATTTTCTTAATTTTACCAGCACCTTCAATTATTACTAAATTCATAATTCTCCTTTATTTAATACGATGCTTAAATTTACGAATATATACAAAATATCCTAATCCTAAAGTCAATATAGTTCCAAAAATACCTAATGGAATACCAATAAGTAATCTTTTTCTTGTTTCTTTTGAAACTTTATCTTCTACTTTCATTGGAACTTTAACTATAGCTTCAGGTTCTTTTTCTACAAATGCTTCATCTTTAGCAATAGCATTTTTAACTATTTTTTTATCAGTAAAGTTATTTACTTCTAATAGTATGTAGTTTTTAGCTAATCCATAAACTCCATTAATCTTAATAGTTGTAGTGATTAATTTATTATTATCACTGAGTAATGTATCAGCTGCTTTTTGAAGTTCGCTATCTTTAATTCTTCAAAATTTAGTTTCAGTACCAATTCTTGTAAAATAGGACTTTATATAATTTAAAATGCTACTTGTTATCTCACTTGATGAATAAGCATTTAATGAAAGAGGAGAGAGTTGAAATTTGGATAAATCAATCAAGTTGTTTCTTATTAATTCAACTTTTGGAGCATTGTCTTTATTATTAGTATCTAAATTTGCAATAAATTTATCATTTTCTCTTTTAGTTAAATCTTTTGATGCTTTTGTTTCATTTTCAGGTGATTGATATTGATTAACTACATCAAATGATGTCTGATTAATTGTATATTTATCAATCGCTTTAATAACAAAAGTTTCAGTTTGATTATTTAATAAGTTTTGTAATTTATTAGTATTATTAATATCAACTATTAAATAATCTAATTGATATAATAATCCATCATCAAGAAGTGATTCTTTTACATATTGAATAATTTGCTCTCTAATTTCTTTAATCTTATTAGTGTTTAAAGTTAGATTTTGCAACTTAATTTTAGCTAAATCATATTTTTTGCCATCTTGTACTTTATCATCATTAGAACTTGAAGAACTTGAATCATTATTTGAAGGAGTGTTTTTGAGTTTATCCAACTCTTTATTTAATCCATCTAAAATAGGTTTTTTATCTGTATCAGTAAGATTTGGATCTTTTTCTACTTTTTTGATTCTGTCTTCAATTTCTTTGATTTTGTTTTTAGTGATAATATCATCAAGTTGATTCTTTAATTTTTCTAATTCATCTTTATATTTTTCATCGTTTGCTTTTAACTTATCTAAAGCATCCTTTAATGCTTTTTCTAAGTCTTTAATTAATTTATCTTTTGTTTCTTTATCTATGTTCCTGTCTTCTTTGATGATGTTAATAGAATTAACAATATCATCAATCTTACTCTTATCATTTGAGCTAATAGTAAGAGTGTTAGATACATAGAAACTAATTGATCCAGAAATTAAAGCATTATTAGGAAGAATTGTAATTTTTGCTTTTGTATTACTCAATAACAATTCAATCACTTGATCAATATTAGATAATAAAACTTGAGATAAAACTAAATTATGTTTAGATAACTCTGATTGAACATAATTTGTAATTAGCTCTCTAGCTTCATTTTTAGAAGCTACAGCTATTTCTAAATCATTAATATTAATTGAACTTAAATCAAAATTTGACTTAAGTTTTTTACTTGTGAAATTAACTATTGGAATTTGATTATATCCTTTGTTGTTAGCTAAAGAAATGTTTAGTTTTTTAATATATGGATAAACAAGTTCTAAATAATTAGAAGGATTTAAGTTTTCAACTTCAATGACATTCAACATATCATTTGCTATTGAATCTAAATTGGTGATTGTATATTCGGTAATACTACTATTTAATTGTTTAATTCTTTTATCTACTTCATCAGAAATAGTTTTCTTAATTTGTTCTACATCATTAAGACCATTTAAATTAATCAAACTAACATCTAATGAATATAATTTTCCTTTTAGTTCAGCATCTTTATCTAAAACAAAATCATTAATATCTTTAAATAGATATCAAACTCTAGGTTCTAAAGTGTATAAGTTTGAATCTGCACTTTCTTTTAAATTAGTTTCAATTTGAATTCTAAAGTTATTTTTATATTTTCTATTTCTACTAATAGAAATATAAACGGTATCTAACTTATCAAATTGATCTTCTTCATTAAAGATTTTATCTGCTGTAGTTTCATATTGAATTCTTTGATTTGAGTACCTATTAAGTTGTACATTTTCTTTAATTCATTCATTAACTTTGTCAAAGTTTAATGATAAATTAATGTTAGTTGCAACTCTATTATTAATATAGTTATCTTTGACAGTATCACTATCATCAGTGAAAGCAACATTAAGCACAAAACTTTTATAAACTAAATTATATTTATTTGCATCAACACCAAATTTTAAATTAAGTTTTAAAATGAGTCTATTATCATTTGTTAATGATGCTTCATAAATTTTCACTTTATCTTTATTATCAAAATTAGTTGCAAAATCATCTAACAATAAATTAAATTGACTTTCATTTGATAAATAACGATTAATAAAATCTTGTTTTGATCAAGTTAAAGGTATTTTTTTGAAACTTGGTCTAATATTGATGTAATTATGAGTCCTATTAGTTGAATACTTATTAGCTTCATCTAAACTATATTCATAATTAGCAAATTCAGGAATATAGTTTAAAACTTCTTCATAAGATAGTTTTTTAATGTTTTCTAATGATAAGAATTTAATTTTATTTAATCATTTTTCTAATTTATTACCAATTTTTGAATTTCAAAAAGGAATTATATTAGGTGAATTAACTACTTCAGAGAACTTTTTATTCTTTGAAGCATTTTGTCCTGAAACTGGTTCATAGATATTAATGATTTTATAAGTATTGACTGTTTTATTGTTTTTAGCACTAAATAATCAGTTTCCTTCATTTGAAAAATATGAATCTTTAAATGTGCTTGATGGTAAAACGTGTTTATTTAAAGTGTTAAAATTTCCATTTTGTAAAACATCATTACTTACTGAATAATAAGAGTAATTAGGATTACTTGAACTATCAGCACTTACTAATTCTTGTAAAGCTCCTTTATTTAAACTGATAGCTTCAGCAATAAATCCAGGAAATACTTTTCCACCTTGTTTGAATAAAAATGTTTTGGTACCAATTGGAAGACCAGTAGTAGAAGAATATGAATCTCCTGTTGATGGAACTGTATTGACTCAAACAAGTTCTTTTTTAGTACCAGTACTTGGATCAATTTCTGGATCATAATCAGGATTTGGTATTTTATTACCTTTTTCATCAACTACAACTTTTCCATTTGAATCTTTAACATAAGGTTCTATTTGAGCTTGTTGGTTTGGATTATTAGTAGGATCTCAAGCATATCACTTAAAATCATTAAATGGTGCTTGAGATTCAATAACAATTTTTGCTTTAAGTTGCTGTTTGATGTTGTTTTCATTATTATTAGTGTTTTCCTTGTATTGGACTAACAATACTTCATACTCATTAGTGTTCTCTTCATCACGTTTGAATAATAAATCTTTTTTATCTACTAATCTATTATCAAATAGCGATTTTTTAAATTCACCATTAATAACATCTACAGCTTTACCATTGATATATAAAACTTCATTTTCTTTTGGAGAATTAAATATTAATGTTAATGGAGCGTGGAATACATATGTACCTTTATCAAAAGTACATCCTTCAGCTCCTTCTTGACATTCATTAGCTTTTAAAGGTGGTAAATAATCAAAATTATCTTTAACAAGTTCTGTAGTATTAGTATTGAAATCAACAAATCTAGTTGGTATCATTTCTAATCTATCTCACAACTCTTTATTTTTACTATTATTATCAACTTTTAAATGCACAGCTAAATTTCGAACAACTAACAGCTTATCATCTTCGTCATCATCTAATTTTGTTTCTCTATTATCTATATAAATATTAATATATTTGATTCTAGGATCAGATGAAGTTTCATTAGATAATTCAAAAGAAAAATTAAATTTATAATTATCGCTAGTTTGATTAGCTTCTTTTTCAATTGATTTTAATTGCTTTGCAAATAATTGATTATTATTTTCATCTCAATCTGTTGTTGAACTTGAAGTAAATAAATTATATTTAGTATTTTCAAAATATCTTTTAAAAGAGTTAGCTAAATTATTATTAACTCTAATCAAGTTTCTTGTTTTATTTTGTTTATTTATGATAAATCTATTTTTTATAAAAACTTTTATATTATCAGTTGGACGAATAATTAATTTAGGATAAAAATAATTATTAGCTTTTTCTACTTGACTTTTTCATCAATACATATCAGCAAAAGCAGGTGGTGTTTGATTACTAAGGTAAATTTGATCTACTTTATAATAAGGATCATAAACGTGATTTTTTAAAGTTAAATCAACTGAATTGAATCTATTATTTTGTAAAGTTAAATTTCAATTTATTTCTTCGTCATTAGTTATTGAATTGTTATGATTACTATATTCTCTTATCAAACTTTTTAAAAAGGATGCTTGATTGTTAAAATCATATGATGAAAAGATAGCTTTATAATCTAAATATAAAGATGATAATCTATATCAATGTTCTTCATCTCAATCAAGTCAATTATAATAATCTTTATTATAAGGTTTTAAGATAACTTTTTTATTAACTATTGCTTTAAATTGATCGAAATTTATGTTTGTTGAATTTGAAATTGGAAAATAATTACGCACAATCCGTACTGGAGGATTTGAATTAAAAACTAGATTTGGAACTTTTTCTTGCGTTTCGTTAAATGAATAAACATGATTTAAGACTAATGCTCTTCAATAGTATTCATCTCTTGAGTTTTGCAATCTTCTAACGACAGTATAATTTTCATCATATCATTCAGGATTACTATGTTTATCATTTCCTCAACTATTAGGTCTTCCAAAATATCTTATTGATTCATTTCCGTTGCCTTGATCATATAATAATCCATAATCTCTAGTAATAAGAGTAGTATGACCTAGAAAATATCAAGCATAGAAAAAGGTATCATTTGGAGTTATTGTAAATGTTCTTGATATTTCTTGTTTAAAAACCTTAAAATCATCTTCAGTTCTTATTTTTACACCATCAGAAAAATAGTCATCATCTTCTGAGTTTTCTTCTTCTCATCTTGAATAAAAATCTAATACATCACCTTCGCTTCAAGATAAAGTAGCTAAAGGTATAAATGAAGTTGATCCTAAAATCAAACTTGGTAATATTTTTTTAATTTTCATTATAAATCCTTTCTACAACATAAATTTTTCAATATCTAGTTCATTCTTATTATCTTTATCTTTACTTTCATCCATTTCTTTTTTAAGTTCCTTTTTAATATCATAATCATTATATTTAGCAATATTTTTCAATAAAGCTTTCATATAATCATCAAAATAATCTAATACGTTATTTACTTGTTTCATATCAAGCTTCATTTTTTCATTCTTTGCATTAACTAAATAATTCCTTAAATTTTTAAAGTTTTGATTTTCAGAAACTTTATGCTCAGGATTGATTTTTAATGCTTCCATCATAAAATCTAATTTTTTATTAATGATAACTAGCTCAATATCTCTGTTTTCAAAATCGCTTCTAATTGTTTTTAAAAACGGAGTTAATGAAGCTCACATCGCTTTTCTAAAAGCGTAAAATATTTCTTGTTGAAAATTAGATACATTTCTTTCTAATTCTTCACTTTTTAATTTATCAAGCAAGACATTTACAATTTCTTTGCTTGCTAAAGTTTGCTTTTCTGATTTAATTTTTTGCATTCATTTTGCAATTAAATTAACTTCATCATCATCTAATCCATTAAATCTAACAGTTAAATTATTTAATTTTTTATCCATAATTACTCCTATTCAAAAATTAAGTATTGTTCAATATCGTTATAGTGTAGTTGAATTCTAGTTCTAGAATTTTGATTCATACTAAATAGAACTTGTCCTTTTGACGCTGTAGCTAAAAAGTTAAGTTCATTTTCCGTTAATCCACCTGAAAAACTATACATATCATTAACTGCTTCAATATCTGCTTTTCTTAAATTAAAGAAAGTAGTATATTGACAGTTTTCTAAAATTGCTATAGTTTGAGATTTAATATATTCGTTGTAAATTAACTCAGATGGATTTTGTGTGGTTAAGTTCATACTTGCATTAAACTTTCTTACAGTTTTAACCATTGTATAAATAAAGTCTAATCCTACAGGATTATTACTATCAATGTATAAATGAACTTCATCTACAAAAATATTTAAAAACTTATTTTTATTAGTTAAAAAGTTATTAATTACTAAGTTTTGAATAAAGTTCAAGATAACAAAGATAGCTAACTGACTAGTTGCATCACCTTTAAGTTTCCCAAATTGCTTATTTTGAATCTTCTGTGTGTTAAAAACAATTAAATCATTATCAAGATTAATATTTGTGTGATTATTATAGAATGTTTGATACTTACCTTGATTTTCAAAGAAGTATTCTAACAATTCTATTAAATCTAACTGATCTTGATATTTTCTTAACTTTTCTTCTTTATTAGAAAAAGTAATAGATTTTAACTCCTGGATTAAATCACTAATAATAGGATAGTCTTGATTACTCAATTTTCTAAAATCTAATTTATCATCATAAAACTTTCATTTCTTGTATAAATTTTGTAACGCAACATTTAGTAATAAAGTTCTTTTTTCAGTCATATTGTTTTCAAAAACAATATTGAAAAACAATTGTAAGTAATCAATATGTTTATTAATAATACTTTCATTAGTTATATTATTACCACTTGATAATTGGTTATTAACTTGTAATGGATTAATACTAATACCATTTCCAACACCTAAATCAATTACATTACCTCCAAGCATTTTAGCTAATTTAGAATATTCATTTTGTGGATCGATAATGATTACTTTTCTATCGTTTGCAAAAGCATTTAAAATTTGTTTTTTAACAAAGGTACTTTTACCACTACCACTAACTCCAAAAACAAATTGATTATAGTTGGTTCTGGTCATTGATTTTTTATAGAATTTTTCTCAGATAATAGGTTCTCCTGTAGAAATAGAATTACCTAAATAAAAATCATTACCATCATTTACATAATCATTATTAAATCCCCATCCATTAGCTAAATTAACTGTTGAAAATTGAGTATTATCATTTAGTAAATCTTGATTACTTAAAGCACTAGTTGCTAAAGCTTGGAATTGTCTAAACATTAATCCATTAAGATAGATTTTGAATTTTGAACAAAATCTTCTATTTAGTTCTTCTTGTTTTTTAAGTTCTTTTAAACTATCGCTTTGATTCATTAAAAGAACATTTAAATTTACTAATTTATTTCCATTAGTAATAACTTGATCAGTAATATAAGAAATAGCTTGATATTCTAAATCATTGAATTTAGAACGAATCACGTTCTTTGTTTCTTGAGAATTATCAATTAATTTCTTATTTACTCTATTTAATAAATTATGAGCTCCTTCATCATCATAACATTCAAAATGAACAATTAAATCACTATCACTTTGAAGCAAGATGCTCAATCAATTTTCTTGTAATTGTGTTGGATATCTTCTAATTGATTGAATTGAGTGATATTGATTATCTTGAATGTAATGATTACTTTTAAATATAACTTCATCAAAATCAAAAACTTCATCTAGTGAGATAAAATCTTGTTGTTTTTGAGTTTTGTTTTTTAATTTAACTAAAGTTTGATAAACAACACTATCAACTTCTTCTTCATCATCTTGATCAATTTTGTTCGCTTGCTCTAAAGCAAGTTCTAACTTCTCTTGATCAATCTTTCAGTGATGTAAATTTGCAATAAACTCAACACTAGCTTTAGCATCAAGTAAGTTGCAATCTATTCCAATGTTAGTTAAATCTCACATTGTACTATCTACAAGTTCATTTAACTTTTGATATTGTTTTTCATAGATAACAAAATAGTAGTTATCTACCATTTCGTTATTTGAGTTTTGTAATCTTTCAAAATCATCAAGAACTTGAGAATAATATTCTCCAAATACTTCTTGAGCTTGAATGTTAGAAGTATTTTCTAATTGATCAATTTTGTTTAATCCGTTTTGTTGAATATTAATTAAATTGTCTTGGTAATTATTTTTCTCTTTACGTTTGATTAAACTACCCATTACATTAAATTGATCAAAAATGTTAGCGATTTGATTTAGTTTAATATTCTTATCAAATTCGCTTTCGACAAAAGGATTAATTCCTTTAAAATGAATTATTTTTAAATAATTACCTTTTTTAGTTTTAACACTATCTTTATAGATTTTTGAATATGCGATTAATTGTTTTTTATTTTTGTTCTTATTGTTATATTGCTTTTGAGTAAAAGCATAAGTAATATAACAAAAGACTAAACGATATAATCTCATATTTTGACTTGGGATGTTAATTAAAAAAAGTAGTCAAGGTAATAAAATACTTATTACTATAACTACTTTTAATCAAGAAACAAATGTGATATTTAGTGCGATTGCAAAGGATAAAATTACACCAATAAATAAAAATCCTGCATCTAAGAAAGTTAATTTTTGTATAAAAAAGCGTTGTTGCTTTTTTAAGCTATTAGGCTGTAGCATATGATTTAATTAAGATAAACTTATTTCTTATCTTTGTTAGATAAGTTTTTATAATCTTTGTATTCATCACTTGAAGTATAATCTTTTCAAGATTTAAGATATTCTTCATTTGATTGTTTGAATTCTTCTTCATTTTTGTATGGATTGAGTTTTAAATTTAAATGATCTTTTGCTTTATCTTTGAATGATTGGTGAGTTTCATTTAATGTTAAAATTCTATCATCTAGTCTTCTTTTTGCTTTAGTTGCTTTAGAATCTAAAATACCATTTTTATTCAATTTAGAATTTTGAATTGAAGTGGTTAATCTTGCTTTTAAATTCTTAATTGGAGTAAATTGTTTATTATTATCAAATCCAATAGTATCATTGATAAACGATTCTTTACCACCATTATCTTCATAAAAATTAGATAAATGATCAATTTGATTATTAATATTTTGATTGTGCTCTAATTGATCACTAGATAATACTTCATTACTCTTTGGAACATATAATTGTCTTTGTAAGCTTTGAATTTGATCACCATTATTAAAATCAGCTATTAAGTTTTTATGCAATAAACTTGCATCGCTATCTGATAAATTCATTTTATCTGCATAATTTGCTGCGTAATTTTCTGTTCTACTTTTAGCTGATTTAAATTTATCTGAATTAAACAACTGATTTGTTTTATTTCTAGCAAAATTACCAAATGATTTTGCACCTTTAGCTAATTTATTACCAGCAAATTTTCCAACTAAAGCTTTTTTAGATAAACCTGAAGCTAATCCAGTAGCAATAGCTCCAACTCCTCCAGTAGTAGCTGCAAATCCAACTTTTAATCCAGTGCTTAATGCAGAAGTTGAACGCATTAAACCTTGAAGTTCCATCATATCTTCTTTAGCTGAAACTTTATCACCAATAAAGGTAGTAATAATTGATGAAACAGAGCTAAATCCCATTGTTGAACCAACTAAAATAATAAAGCTATATAAAAACTTTTCAATAAAGTTAAAATCATTATTTGCTCACGCTTGATTAAAAGCAACATTAATAAAAATCGCTCATATTTTTAAACTTAATCCTAAGGACATAATAGCAAGTCATTTACTGATAAACAATTGAAATCAAATTTTAATTCTTGCTCCAGAATCAAAAATTGAAGTTGATGCAATTAATGGACTAATGATAAACATAAAAAATAGTTGAAAGATTTTATTAACTACACCAAATAATGAAGACATTAAAATCATAAATACGACTATTGAAGGTAAAGCACCTAAAAAGATTAATTTAATACCTTCTCCAGTATTTAAATGAGCAAAAGTAGATGATGGTATAAAATAACTTGTATTAATTCATTGCTCTTCAGGAACGCTTTCAGGACGAATGATACTTCATACATAACTTGAAACATCTAAATTAGCATTTTCACCTAAAATTAATTGAGTTATGTTGTTGATAAACAATCCTAAAATTGCTAAAACACTAACTAAACTCATTATTAATAAAACTGAAAATATACTTCATTTTAATGCGGTTTTAATTGGATTAACTACATCTATACTAGTGTTATTTTTGTTTCGATAAAATGTAAATCGTATCATTGAAGCAACAAAGAAGATAATCATCATTAAGACTGATACAATAGCAAATCTTATAAAAGTATAATTAACACTTATGTTTCCAATGATATCTGTATCTTTATTAAAATTAACTCCAAATAATACTAATCCTGGTAATTCAAAAATAATAAAGCTTGCTCCACTTAAAATGTATGTTAAAAACGACATTATCAGAGCAACTGGTAATCAAAAAATTAAGAAGATTGGATAAACTATATATCCAAATAAAGCACCTAGCATTGTTTAAGAAAAATCAAATGATTTAATTTAAATTAGAAATTTAAGTTTGAAACTAAATGATTATTTAATAAATTTGTATTGTGAATAAGTACTGTTTCTAGCGAGTTAGAGCTTGGAGCTAAATCACTAAAAGCTTTTGTTAAGATTCCTGAAATTGATCAAATGATGATAACTGCTAAAATAGCAACACCAATTCATTTTAAACGTTTAATTTCTTCAGCTCTTTTTTGTGAAGTATCACTTGATCCAATTTTGATTCATACAAAAATTGCAGTGATAATAAATCAAAGAGCTAATGCTCCCATCACAACTCCTAATACAATGTTAATATAACCTTGGACAGTATTTGAGACGTTCTGTAAAGATTCTTTAAATTTCTCTGTGTTTTCTGCAAAAAGCGATGTAATTTTACCTATCATTAATGCACCTCCTAATTATCTTGTTTATTTGTTTCAAATTTCATTCTAAGATTTAAATAATCATTTTTGAATTTTTCAATTCTTTCATTAATATTAGGATTAATAGATTCTAGATATTTTTTAATAAATTTAAAAAGTGCTGGATCTTGATCTTCTAAGATCATTTTAAGAGTTTTGTTATTTAAATTTCCGTTTATAGCACTTTCAATTTCACCCAATAATTCTTTATAATCTTTATTATTTTGAATGATACTTGGATCAATAAAATCCCCAAACACTTTGATTATATAAGCAAAATGTTCTTGGAAGTCAGTTCCATACTTTGTAGCAAGATCATCATCAGTAGGAAAAAGGAAAACTCCTCCAACAGCTTGGTCTAAAAAGAAGCTTGTTCCTGTGAAGTTTTCAAATTTTAAATAATTAAAGGTTGATTTGATAAAGTTTTTTGAAGTTTTAATGTAATCATCTATTTTATATTTTTCACCATTATTTATTTTGTTTCTTTCTATAAAGATATCCATTAAAGCTCCAACATTTTCTAGCTGTAATTTTGCAAAATGTAAATGTTTTAAAGCATTAATCATTATATAAATGAATATTCCATCTTCATCATAAATATAATTTGCGTTTTTATAATAAATTGAGTTCTTTTTAGACTTATTATTATAAAGTTCTGTTCAGTTAATTAATTGTGTTGTTGGTGGTTTTATTTCTAACGGAGCAACACCTCTAAAATTAGATAAGATATAATGCTCATTATTTTCAACTAATGCTTCATAAAAAATTTCTTTTTTAAATTCTTTGATTTGTTCAACATCAAATTTTATTGTATCCGTATCTTGCTTTTTGACAGGATTTTTACTATATAACCCTTCTATAAAAGATGAGATTATTCCAGTAGATTTTGGACTATCTGAAAAAACAAATTCTATGAACTTTTTATAATTTACGTTAAAAGCACTTGGAAAACTTCCTACTGTATTTATTTTTTCGTATTCAAAATATAAACTACCTAACACTGAAAATAAATCATAAAAACTTAATTTCTTTCCAAAATCAGGATTAGGAATTTCAATTATTTTATTAGCTTGTTCTTCAGTATAAATAAGATTATCTACATCTAAAGGTAAATCTTTCCTTTTAACTTTAAGAGTTTTTTTAGAATATAAATCTATCTTATTTTTTAAAGCATCTATCTTATTTTTTAAAGCATCTATCTTATTTTTTAAAGCAAGTAATTTATCATCATTAGATTCAAAATAGAATGAATCTTTATGTTCTTCATCCATTTTGATTCTTTCTTCTAATGAAGCATTTTTATACTTAACAACATCATTAAAATGTTTTACAACGTCGTTATAAATATCAACAGTAATGTATTTAATTAAATCATCTCTAAAAGTGTTAAGTTTTGCAACTCTAGTTGCTTCACTAATACTTTTATCATTAATGAAATTTAACATTTGATGAGTAAATAATCCTGTTGAAATAACTTCTTGCTTGTTGTCATTGTGTAATCCTGCTTCTACTGAAAATAATGCTGAACTTAAATATTTTTCATAAGGGAAAAATAAATAATATTTGTAGTCTTTGTTTTGCTCAACATCATTTAAATGTTGTGTTGAAAACATATTAGGTTTATCTTTTAAGACTTTGTCTGGATAAACTGTTTGTCATAGTACTTTCTTGTTATCATTAATTGAATAAGGATATTCAAAATTTATCATTTTTTTACCAACAGGTCATTTATTTTTGCTTGGTTCTGGATCCCCTACATTAATAGGACTAACACCACGACCTCTTTTAGAAAGTCCTCCACCATCAAAATTAATATTACAGCTTGAAGTAATTAAAACGCTAGCACTAGTAGCTATAGTTGTTGTTGCTAGCAATCATTGTTTAATTCTTTTTTTCATCGTTATCACCTCTAATTTTTGTTAATACAAAAATTATATAAGTTTATCTTGTGGTATATCCTTTTTAGTTAAAAATTACTTTCATTTGTGGTATATAAATCAATGCTTTCTTGCTCTTCTGGATCTACATCCGCTGGATTTGTATTTATATCTGTATCTAATGTTTCTTGATTAGTAGTTTGTTCTGTTTTTGGAGATGCAAAACATTTTATTTGTCTTGCACTGATTTCAGTTTCGTAAAAATCATCCCGTTTCTTACTAATTAGAAATCCATTTACAAAAACAGTCATACCTTTCTGTAGCTTCATTGCTACATTCATTGCAACTTTATTTCAAGCTACAACGAAAAAATATTGTACTTTCTTTCCATAATTTACTGCGATACTGAATTTTAAGACTGAATAAGTCTTATTATCCTTTGTAAGATTTGAAAATTGCGGAACGGTTGCTACTCGACCTAGCATCGTTACTTCGTTATACATAATTAATTTCCTTCTATCAATCTTTCATCAAGATAATTGGTTATTTTTGATTTAATTAAATAGTAATTAGATTCAATAATATTTAATATTTCAAAGAATTCTAAATTTGAACAATCTTTGATTTTATCTAAGAATTCTTTAAACATATCTTTATCAATTTCATTAATCTCTAAATTAAAAAACTTAACCAATAAATACCTAATAATAGATTGAATTACTGTATCTGTTTCTTTAATTTCAGTATTATTAAAATAACAACTATCAATTGCTGTTTTAATTAAGCAATCTAATATTTGTGTTTGATAATACCTAATATTGTTGTCAATTGTTAATGTTGGAAGAGTAATGTATCAATTTTTCTTATCAAATTTATTACATTCAACATCTTTACACATTGACACAAGCTGCATTGCTGCTTGATTTTGTTTTAGTATTCAACTAAAAATATTTATATTAATATCGAATTTGTTTGATAAATCATATTTTGATTTTATAAAAGCAAAATGTTCTTCGGTAAAAGCTGCTACATTAATTTCATTTGCTTTAAATTCATAATATGATTTAGCAATATTTGAAGCTTGATCTTTTATAAGTTTGTCAAATTCAATATAAATTTTTTCTATCTCTTCAGCGTTATTTTCTTTATCTTTTTTAAGTTCATTTAATTCATTACTCATTGCTGATATTGAAAGAACTTTTTCTATAGTCTCTTTATTATCAGTTTTAGATGTATAAATAAAATTCTTCTTTCAACTAGGAATAATAATTGTTTCTATATGTCCTTCATCATCAGCATTTGTGGAAAAACTAACATAATTTTTCCCTTTAGAAAACAGCTGAAGATTAATAATAAAATTAACTCGTTTATCTGTGTAAATCATTGTATGCAAATATGCTTCTAATAAACTTGAATCACTTTTAATCATTTGTAAATTTTTGTAAATAGTTTGATCTTGGTAATTTTTAATAAAATCGAAAAACAATTGAGATTCATTCCCTGGATTTAAAACATACCCTTCATAATCTCTTTGAATTGGTGATAGTTGATTTTGTTTTTCTTTAAGTTGGCTAAATGTTTTCATTAATATCCTCTTACTGTTCTTACAATTATTCCAACGATTAAAAGTATCAAAATAGAAATTAATGAATATTTATGCTTGATTGTAAATTTAATTAATCAGCTTATTAATCATTTTAATTTCTTTCTCATTTTGCTCCTTCAAATTTAATTCCTCAATATTTGCAATCGCTTTAAATATGTGATATTCTTTTTTTATTTTCAAACTTATTGAGTTAATTTCATTCCTTCATTTTCTTCTTGAACTTTATCTTGAATTTTATTGTTTTCTATTTTTGGTTCTCTTTGATCTTTATTCATATAATAAGCAAAAGCAATAGATTTTCACTCTCTTGTTTCTACTTCTTCTAATGAATTTTTATTAAATAGAAATTGATATTTATCGTCATCTGATAACGAACTATTATTGATTTTATCTTTTAGTTTGATTCAAGTTTGAAGCTCAATATTTGACTCATATTGTCATTCTTCTAAATTTCTTTTTGAGTCATCGATATTATTGATGATTTCTTTATAAGTTAATAAATTTGGTTCATTAATCTTTCTAAAATCATCCACTTCTTGATGAAGCTTTCACTTATCATTAGAATATTCTCTTCTAACTTCTTCTAATGAAAAAGTTTTAATTACTTCAGATGCTATCTTTCCTGCGTTTTCAATTAGTTTTAATAATTTGTCGTGATTTTCTTCAAATGCTTTTTTAATTCTTTCTTCTTTTGAAAGATTAGCATCAGCATTTGTAAAAGATTTTGCTGTTAATCATTGATAAGCATACTCTTTTGACTTTTGATATGCATCTTCATCTTCAATACCAATTCATTTCATTAACATCATCGCTGATAGCTCAGCTTCGTTTTCGTGTTCTGAACGAAATTGAAGATATTCTAATCCAGTGTGTTTTTCTGCTACGTAATGAGACATTTCGTGCAACAATGTATTATTCCTGACTTTTGCAGTTATGGTTAAAGAAAAGACGAAAACCCCTGTATTTATTGCGTTTTCGTCTTTTTGTTTATCTTTTTCCTAGTATAATAGAACTTAAATTTTCAACCTTACCATATTTAGGTAGTGAATTAATATTAAATGCTTTTAATATTCTTGTAAGTCCTTCATCCATTTTTAATCTTAAAAAATGTTCTTTATCTTCTCCTCAAATGACTACTGTAGCTTTCTCATTTAAGGTTTTTATAATTTTAGATGTAGTTAAATATTGATCATCTTTTTCAAAATTTACTGTTTCTTTTAATAATAATTCAAGATATCTTTGAATAACTAAAGATATATAACAAATTAAGAAATGACCTAAAATAGATTCCTTTTTTCACACATAAACTGGTCTTGCTTCAAAATTGGTTTTAAGCACTCTAAAAGATTCTTCAATCTTTCATAAACCTCTTAATTGTTTATAAATTTTCATTGGATCAATTTCTTTAATATTAGTTCTTATCCCATAAAACCCAATTGTCTTTAAATCTTTATCATATTGTTTTTGATTGAATTCAACGTTTTCAACTTTACTTGAAATATACTTTTTGCCACCTGTATTAATAGATGATTTGTATGTTGTATGGTTCTTTTGTTCAATTAGTTTAGTAGCTTTTTGTTTTAATTTTTCAATGTGATATAAGTCATATTTTGATCTTTCGCTTGAGTAAGTTAAAACTAATTCATCATCTAGAGCATAGACTTTTTCGTCACTATTAACATAGTCAATTACAGGTATTTTTCTCACGAAAAATTTATCTGTAACACTTTCAAAAGTATCTAAATCAAATGCATCAGACACCTTTTTATCTAATGATTTTATTTTTTCAGTAATGATGTAGTTGTAACCTAATTTTTTCATTTCTAATAGGTTATTTTTAGAATTTAAGCCTTTATCAGCAATAATTGTGATGTTTTGGAAACCAAAATTGTTTTTCAAACTCTCTAAAAATGGTAAAAATGTTTTGAATTCATTAGTATTTCCGGGAAAAACTTCATATGTAATAGGAATACCTTTGTTATCAATAGCAAGTGCTAAAACCACTTGTGTTTGATTCACTTTTAAGTCTTTTGAAAAACCAAAATTTCTTAATTCATCAGCGTCAAAACTTTCAAAATAAATTGTTGTTACATCATAATAACAATGTGTTAAATCTCTATTGTACAAGCTTGATAACTGTTTGTTTAAATAACTTACAACCTTGCTTTTTTCTTTACCAATTTTTTCAAGTGATCTATAAACTGACTCAAGAGAAAAGTCATAATTTGTAATAAATTTTTCTTTTTGATTGAAAGTTTGAAGTTTTGATTCAGGTCTTAAAATTCTTGAAGTTACTAAGAATTCTGTAAGTTCAGAAAGTGAGTATTTTGTCCTATAACTTTTATCAACTTTATTGAAAAACTTGTCTAACTTTAGTGTTTTGAATAATTTTCTATAAATCAAATTACCATAACACATAGTGTCTAAAGTTTCGTTATCAGTAAGAAGTACATTATGAAGAAGTGAATCCATAACATCAGTTACTAATTGATTTGCTTCTGATATTTTTGCTTTTGACTTTTTACATTCTTCTTTTAATTTTTCAATAGCAAGTGGATCGTTTGCTATTAAATCTTCTTTTCTACCCAATCTTTGTACAACTTTATGAACTGCTTTCTTTTTAACTTTGTCTCATTTTGATTCCACTAGTGTTACATATTCAACACCACTTACTTTACTAATTTTCACAAACATATTCGCATTATATCATATTCTAACAGAATAACAAGTAAAAAAATTAATATTACTTATATACTATGTATATAAGTAAAAATTTTTTAACTGCAAAAGTCAGGATATTATTGATGATTTCTTTATAAGTTAATAAATTTGGTTCATTAATCTTTCTAAAATCATCCACTTCTTGATGAAGCTTTCACTTATCATTAGAATATTCTCTTCTAACTTCTTCTAATGAAAAAGTTTTAATTACTTCAGATGCTATCTTTCCTGCGTTTTCAATTAGTTTTAATAATTTGTCGTGATTTTCTTCAAATGCTTTTTTAATTCTTTCTTCTTTTGAAAGATTAGCATCAGCATTTGTAAAAGATTTTGCTGTTAATCATTGATAAGCATACTCTTTTGACTTTTGATATGCATCTTCATCTTCAATACCAATTCATTTCATTAACATCATCGCTGATAGCTCAGCTTCGTTTTCGTGTTCTGAACGAAATTGAAGATATTCTAATCCAGTGTGTTTTTCTGCTACGTAATGAGACATTTCGTGCAACAATGTATTATTGTTTTCTTCAGGTAAGTTATACTCATTTAAAACAATTTTTTTGCTTTCTTTTTTAACAAAACCATATGTCCTTGAATCATCACGTTTCATAGTACTTAAATGAGCTTCTTCAACTGATAATCCTGAGTTTTTTATTTTTTCTTTTAAGTTTTCTAGAAGTTTATTATTGATATCTTCATATAATGCTGAATCATAATATTTATCAAAATATTTTGCTCCATATTCTTTAGACTCAGCATTAGTTTGTCTGATATCAAAAACATATCCAACTTTAAAATTTAATGTAGTTTCTAATTTAACACCTTCAGGTACTTCTTCAGGTCCTTTTACATATTTTTTCTTATTTTGTTCATCAATATAGAAAAAGTTTTTAATTGGTTGAAAAATTTTAATACCACTTTCACCTTTTTTGACATTGATTTTATTCTTGCTTCATTCGTTAAATCCCTTAACTTTATAAGCTTTTGGAAATTGATTTACAATTAATAACTTATTTAAAAAGCTATATTTGTTTTCAGGATCAAGAATAAACGACATATTCTGACTTTTCATTTCAGGATTATTAAAGAATTCTAAAACTTCATTTTTAACTAATTCTTTTAATTCCTTAGTTTTATCTTCGTTTGATTTAAATGTTTTGTCTTTGTTGTATTTGCTGTACATAACTAACACCTTTATTTAATGTTTTTAACTAATTGTTCATATTCTTCTAATGTCATTAATGTTGCAGCTATGACACTACCTTGTTCATCTTCGACAGATGCAACGATATATGTTTCATCTTTATAGACAATTTCTTGTCCAAATTTATCCATTAAAAACTCTTGAACAATTGGATCTGATATTTCTAACTTGCAATCTTTGCTAGCTAGTTCTAAAATTAAGTCCATATTTCCTCCAATAAATTTATTTTTGCAAAGAACGATTATTTTTCATTAACCTCCTTTTTATTGATATTATAAATATCAACAATTACACTTAAAGAATTAGTTAGCATCTTAATTTCACTTGCGTTACCAATTAATCGATAAAGTGTAGTTTTTGACAATAAATCTAAATCTAATAGTGGAATTAATTTAGCATAATCACTATCAGTAAATCCATTAAGCTTAAATGCTTCTCTAACAGTTATTAATCTACGTTCATAAAAATCTTTTTTATTTAGATTGTACTTAATACTAATAGTTCCAACATTAGGAGAGCGATCTTGTTTAGTTGTTAATGTTTCAACTAATCCATTATTAATAATCATTTGATCAGTGTTTGATAAATCAGGATTATTCTTGATTAAATTTGCTCTACTTTCAGTTTTAGCAATAACACAACTTAAAGCTTCTTCTTTGTAATTATTATTTAAATCAAATACTGATTGATAATGACTTAAGGGACTTTTTAATCTTTCAAGCATCAAGCTATATCCTTTAGCTAAAATTAGCTTATCAAGTTCCTTTTCGTTTTCAAAAGGTAGTTTTAAACTCTTATCAAAAGCATAAATATATGTTCTTTGTTTCTTTTGAATGCTTCCGTGATTTTTAGAATTTTGACTTGAAGTAAATACAACATACCCTAATTGATTTAAAAACTCAATTCATTCTAAAAACAAAGTTTTATTTTTAGAGATTAAATTTGGTAATGCTTCAGCAAATAAATATTTAGGACGATTTTTCATTTGAGATAATAGCTCTTTAAAATCATTCATAACTTCTGGAATAAAGTTATAAGTGATTACATCTAAATGTAAAGTATCTAACATATCTCCTTTAAGTTTTCTAATATCACCATAATTGCTATTGACTAAAAAACTAGTAGCTATAATCTTTTTCAACAAATCATTTTTGAACATTGAATTAGCAATTGATGTTTTTCCATCATAGCTAAATGATTTTGTTTCTAAAAGTTTATTAACTTCACTCATTGAATTAAGTTTTAATTTGTGCTGATATTTAGAAAGTTTGAAAATGTTATATTTGCTATGAATTAATGCATAAGCTATATTTGCATTAATATCTCATTCAGATATAGCTAAAATATCTAAAATATTCTCTTTATAATCTTTGTTAATTTGATTAATAGCAGTATTGATTGAACCAATACCTGCAAAAGCATCAAAAACCTTTAATTTCATTATTTAATCTCCTTATCTTTATTGTTTTGTTTTAAATACATTATTTCTAACACTTTTATATATGTAGAATAATTCATTTCTGGTAGTTTATATGTACTAGAACTTGTTTCATAATTGAATACAATTTCTTTAGCTTGATTTTGTTGAAGAAAGTTTCCTTCTTCAACTTCAATTTCATTATTAGTATCTCAAGTCATTCTTCTAAAATTTCAAATAGAATTAAGATTAATTTTAATTTTATCTTTTGGGACAAAGAAATATTTTGTATTTGGATTTGCTATAAAATCTCAAACTTTGTAGGCCATATTACTTTTAACTACTAAAGGTAGTTTGCTTTGCATTTGAATTATCAACTCATCCTTGCTTTTTGTTTTTAAAGCAGGAACATCATATAAAGGAACTTTTTCCATTGAAGTAGATACTGATGAACTTGAACTTTTACTTTGAACAGTTTCACTTTTTCTTTCAATATGTTTTGTTCCTAAAGATTTTGAAACTGCTTCAAGTGTTTTTTCGTTATTAGTATTTAAAAAATAAACTAATGCAGCATTATTTTTAATAATTGCATTTTCACCCTTACCAGTTTCATACATTTTTAATTGTTCGTAATCTTGCAACACTAACATAAAGAATATTTTTCTACTTCTTGCAATAGAACACTTATTTGCAAAATCTGGAATAACAGGTAAATTACCAAATTCATCCAAAAAGAAAAATAACTTTCTATCTAGATTATCTTTATTGTTAGTTTGTAAATAATCTAATGCTTTTTTGTAAATTTGATTAACTAAAATACTTACTAGGAATCTAATACTTACTTTTTGATCAGGAAACTTAATAAACAATGCAAAATGTTCTTCTTTGTGATTGTTGAACATTGTTGTTAAATCTAATGTATCAGTTGATGTAAGACGTTTTAAGTTAATGTCTTGTGAAAATAAACTCACTACTTTTGTTGCATTTGCTAAATAACCTTGGACAGTGACTTGAGCACCATCAGCTAATGAAGCTTGTTCAGTATAAATATCATTTCACATCTCGTTATCGCTTTTATGGTGTTTAGCAATCTTTCTTCACTTTCCGCTGCTAAAAGTATCATAATTAAGCATCTTATTTAAATTCGGTAAAGTAAATAAATCTTTATTAAATTCTTTACCTTCTTCTTCAAGAGAAAATAATAATCAAAACTTTAAAACGGTAATAATGCTAGCTTTTGCATTTGCTTCTCAAATAGTACCTTCTGACTTTTTATCTCAAGGTAATCCATTAACAATTTCAATCAAAGATGCAAAAGCTTCTGAATAATCATCTTCAGTTAAATCATTTTTTGCTTTTGAATGTAATTTTTCTCACGCATCAATTAAAGGATTTCATCTACAACTATTTTTATAATCAAACAAATCAACAACCTTGATTGTATATCCTTGATTTTTTAAATGATTACCAGTTTTATTTAGGATTTCACCTTTTGGATCAGATATCACCATTAAGCTCTTTTTCTCTTTTTCTAATGAAGAGTTATAGATTATGTTAGGTAAAATAACTCTTTGAGTTTTACCGCTTCCTGTTGTACCTAAAACAATACTGTGAAAATCACTATCATTTGTAAGATAATTTACTTTGCTTTTATGTGGATAGAAATTTAAAACAAAGTTATCATTATTTTGATTAAGAAGTTTTTGATATTCTTTTTTATTACCTACTTTCAACTTTTCATTTCATAAAAACAAATCATTTAAGTTGTTTCTTAAATCATTATTAGAATTTTTAAAAGTTAGATCATAACTCAATCATCAAATGTAAAAGATAACCAAAGATAAAAAACTAATTAAAAGTAAATAAAGTCCTTTATCACTATCTAGAAAAATTTTTTCTAAATAACTAAAGGTACTTTTTCAAAAATTCAATTTAATATCACTGATAAATTTTTGATTGTAAATAATCAGCATTGCTAAAAATGAAAAGATTATTATTGACAGGACATAGAACAAAGGAAAAGTTATGAGTTTTGCAATTAATCATCGCTTGCGTTGTGATTTAACTTTTAATTTCATTATTCACCTTCAGACATAGCTTGAATTTTTTTGAATAAAGCTTTTGCTTTTAATTCTTCTTGATATCCAGCTCTATTTTCAATTCATAAAGAATTAAAGATTTTAATAAAACTTTTTTGTTGTTGAACTGGAATGTTATTTTGTTTATCTTTTTCTAAAGATGATTTAATAATTTGTTTTGCTATTAATAAATCTAATTCTTTAGATTGTTTTGAAATGAAATCATCTTTTTCTTTTAAAGTCATAAATTTATTTGTTTTAGAAAGTTTAGTAATTTGATTTTTAAATTCTAGATAATCAGTTTTAAAATCTTTGTTAGATGAAAGAAGTAAATCTTTTACTTTAGAAATTGAATTGTATAAACTTTGATTTTTATCTGCATTTAAATCTTGAATTGAAAGTTTAATTAAATCATTTTTAGATGAATAATTTTTCTTTCACTCATCAGCAACAAGTTTTGAATAATGATCAACAGCAGATGATGATTTGATTTTATGTTTTTGATTAAAGAAAACTCTTAAGTTTTTCTTGTGTTCATAAATGCTATTTTTAGTAGAAACAAGATCATAAAATTCTTTAGGAGTTTCTAACACATTAACCAAATCTTGTTTGAACAACTTAATTGAATCTTTTGAAAATGAATTAAATTTTCTAAACTTAGATTTTTCATATAACATTAAGTGTATGTGGGGATAATCACTGTTAGTATGCATCGCTCAAACACCATCAACATTATTTTTGTTCATTTTGTTTCTTTCTAACATTTTAGATAAAAACAAATTAAGATACTCATTTCAATTTTGTTTTGAAAAAGTATTAGTAAATTTTGATAAATCACCCATATTGATAGTTAATTCATAAATTATTTGTTGCTCAGACACTTTATTTTTAAACTCAGCTTTAAAGCTTTCTTTATCAATGTCATTAGCACTTTCATTAAACAAACGATATAAACCTGATTTGTATTTAATTCCTGGATTATCTTGTTTGTTTTTCACTTGTGATTTCATAAACTCAGCATAATCAAGATTGCTATCATAAAATTTATTCATTAAGCTTTCATTTGTTTCAGAATTATCTTGCAAGCAAACAGCACTCGCTCGAGTGATATAATCTACAAAATTTCCGCTTACATAAAATTCTCAATTATGAACTTTCTTTTGACCACCAATTAAATTCTTTTGAATATTTTTTCTAGCATATTCTAATCGAACAAAACCCCAATTAACATTATTCATATAATCCCATCCTAAATTCAACATAGTAACAGACTACATCTACGTTGTAATAAACAAAGTTAACTTCGTTTACTTTGTTTATATTTAGGTCTAAAATTTGGAACTAACTAAAAATTGCATTACCAAAATTTAATAATTCATTAGAGTCCAATAATTTTTTTCATCAACCATCTGAATTAATTAATTAATTAATCCCGTTTACTTCGTTTCTTTCAATAAATGAAATTGATGATAGAAATTAATGTACTAAATATCTTTCGGATGTCAATTTGAAAAAATGCTGATGTTTGTAATATCTAAATTTTTTAATTTTAGTATCAGCAAACAGTGATTGAGGATCTAAAAGAAAGGGATTGAACAATAAAATAGAATCTGATTTATTAGATAAGTCTATTTTATGATAGATTTTTTTAACTAAATATTTTCGTCTATAATCAACTAACTCAAAATTACAAATCTTTTTTAGATGATTATAAGCAGTTGATTTTTTTAAACCTAAATATTTATTTTGTAATAAAACTTGTTTTTTATTATTCGCATTCTTGATTGCATATTGTTCTTTTTTCTTTGTAATTAAAACATTCATTCCATAAAGGAAGAATAATTTTCAGTCATATGATTTTGTCAAAGCAACAAAACAACGTTTATCATCACCAAAATTTAACTTAAATTTTTTGTCGTGGGAAACAATAAGTTTGTTATTAATACAAAATTTTAATGCACGATAAAAAGTTGTCTTAGGAAAATATTTTGCTATCTTGTTAAAGCTAACAAATTTTTTTCTTGCTTTAAATAAATTAGCAACAGCTAAAAATTCACAAACTGATTGCTTATCTTTAATTACATCCAACACTTTTTTAGGTAAATAAAATTTTGTTTTGCAAATTTTATTTACTATCTGCAAAGGAAGTTTATTGTATTTTTTAGAGTTATAAAGTTTTATAAAATTAGCATCACGTTTATCTTCTTTAATTTTCTTATCATCGAAGATAAATTCTTGTTGTAAAACTAAAAGCTCTTTATACTTTCCCATAAAACCTCCTCTTGCAAATAAAAAAGCGCCTGGAAGCGCTTAGGTGAAGGGGATTTTACTCACTCTAAATATTTAGATAATTTATCAAATTCAAATCATTGAGATAATCAACAAAGTTTAATAAGGTTAAATGAAAAATTTAATCAATTAGTTGAACAATACCAAACAAACTACAAGAAATTAAAATATGGATTAATTTCAGGTATTGCAGTTGCTGCAACTACTATCTTCTTTATCTTAATTGCACTATTTAAAAAACGCAAAAAAGATAAAGAATAACAATTTCAAATAAGACAAATCTATATTTGTCTTATTTTTTATTTCCCTTTAGTAATTAAATCACCATTTCCCACTTTATACCTAAAATAAAAAACAGCATATATTGCTGTTTTAAATTAGTCTAATTTAACTGTGATTCTAGGATTAGCTAAATGTTGTCTTGTTTTAACATTAGTTTGATCAAAAATAAACTGTGCTATTTTTTGATCTGTAGTTCCTTGGTATTTGTTTGATTCATAAACTATCTCTTTAATTCCGCTTTGAACAATGGTTTTAGCACAGTTTGAACAAGGAAATAAAGAAGTATATAAAATACCTTGGTCAACTGAAACTGTTGCGTTTAAAATAGCGTTTATTTCAGCATGAATTACATATGGATATTTATTTAAACCTTCTTCTTTATCTCTATCTCAAGGAAAAATTTTATCTAACCCTTGAGGCATTCCATTATATCCAAGAGCTATAACTCTTTTTTTATCATTAATAATGCAAGCTCCTACTTGAGTATTTGGATCTTTTGATCTAAATGCTGAAGTTTTTGCTAAAAGCATAAAATAATCATCTCAACTAATAGCATCAAATAATTTAACTTCTTTTTTAGTTCAATATTGAACTAAAAAATCTTGATCTTCATCAATGGTTTGAGTTAGTTGATAATCACTTAAATCTCAATCTAAATAAACATCACCTTGATAATCGTTTTTGATTCTTGAAACTATTAATTCATCTGCATATTTATAATATTTCTCATAAATACTTTTACCACCAGCAATAAATAAAATATCTTTTGAATCTTTAAATTTTTTAAATAATTCATCTAATTCTTGATCATTGTGAATGGTTTGATCTGCAGCTTCTATGTCATCGCTTGATAAAACATAAATAAACCTATCATTTAGCTTGTTAGGAAGTCCTAAGAATGTATTTCTACCCATTAATAAACTATGATTGATTGTAGTTTGTTTAAAGTGCTTAAATTCGTTTTTAATAAGTCAAGGCATCTTATTACCTTTACCTATTAAATTATCTTTTCCTAAAGCAACTATTAATTTAATCATTAAACTGCCACCTCTGCTTTAATTGTTGAATGTGATTCATATCCTTCAAGCTCAATATCTTCAAAAGTAAAATCAAAAATATTTTTGATTTTAGGGTTTAAAACTAATTTAGGTAGTTTTAAAGGTTGTCTTGAAAGTTGTAAATCAACTTGTTCTAAGTGATTTAAGTATATATGAGTATCTCCAATTGTATGAACAAATTCCCCAACTTTTAATCCACAAACCTGAGCTACCATTGATAAAAGCAATGAATATGAAGCAATATTAAAGGGAACACCTAAAAATAAATCTCCACTTCTTTGGTAAAGTTGCAATGATAATTCCATATCTTTATTAACATAAAACTGAAAGAAGCTATGACAAGGCGGAAGTGCCATTTGATCTACTTCTAATGGGTTTCAAGCACTAATAATTAACCTTCTTGAAAAAGGATTTAATTGAATTTGCTTAATGATTTCACTAAGTTGATCATATCCCATAAAATTACGTCATTGTTTTCCATATACAGGTCCTAATTCACCATATTTTTTAGCAAATTCTTCATCATCTTTAATTTTTTGTACAAATTCCTTTAATGTTTCATTCTTATAATCTTTACTTTTTTTATAAATTTCATATGGTCATTCATTTCAAATATTAACATTATGATCCACTAAATATTTAATATTAGTATCACCTTTAATAAATCATAATAATTCATAACAAATAGCTTTTCAAGCCATTTTTTTAGTAGTTAATAGTGGAAAACCTTTTCTTAAATCATATCTAGTTTGAGTACCAAAAACAGAGATTGTACCTACTCCAGTACGATCTTCTTTTTTTATTCCATTATCTTTTACATTTTTTAATAATTTTAAATATTCTTGCATATCAACCTCTTTTTTTAAGTGTATTATTTCAATTTAAGATAATTATTACAAATTTCAAAATAAAAAAATTTATTTCATATTTATTTCACAAAAGTGGAAAATTTTAACCAATTATAAATAGCATATTTTCCATATTTTTAATTAAAAAATAAAAAAATCTTTTTGATTTTTGTTTTTTGTTTTTTGAATTAAAATCATTGTAAGACTAAAAATTGAAAACCTTTTAGAATACAAAATAAATAGACGTTCTTCAATAATAATTGTGTTTATAAAATAAATGAATATTGACTAAATATTCAATTTTATTACACCAATTTTTAGCCTTATTTTAATAAATACTAAACATTATACAAAAGAGGTTTATATGAAAAATAACAACGAATATTACTACAAATCATCTAATCCTTTAGATTTTGTTAATAAAATGAATATGCAAGGACCAATGCGTGCAGTTAACTGAAACGTAATCAATGATCCTAAAGATTTAGAAGTGTGAACTAGAGTTACACAAAACTTTTGATTACCAGAAAAAATTCCTGTATCAAATGATTTAAAATCATGAAATGAAATGGATGCTGATTGAAAACAATTACTAACTAGAACTTTCACTGGTTTAACATTGTTAGATACCATTCAATGTACTTTAGGAGATATTGCTCAAATCCCTAACTCTTTAACTGATCATGAGCAAGTTATTTATGCTAACTTTGCTTTTATGGTTGGGGTTCATGCAAGAAGTTATGGAACAATTTTTTCAACCTTAAATACAAGTGATGAAATTGAAGAAGCTCATGAATGAGTAATTAATAATGAAAAATTACAAGCTAGAGCTAAATTCCTAGTTCCATATTACACTTCAAAAGATCCGTTAAAATCAAAAATTGCTGCTGCTTTAATGCCTGGATTTTTACTATATGGTGGATTTTACTTACCATTTTATTTATCTGCAAGAGCTAAATTACCAAACACAAGTGACATTATTAGACTTATTTTAAGAGATAAAGTGTTACATAACTATTATTCAGGTTATAAATACCGTAAAAAAATTGAAAAATTACCTAAAGAAAAACAAGAAGAATATAAACAATTTGTGTTTGATATTCTTTATCAACTTATTGAATTAGAAAAAGATTTTTTAAGAGAACTTTATGATGGATTTGGTCTAGCTGATGAAGCTATTGCTTTTAGTTTATACAATGCTGGAAAATTCTTACAAAATTGTGGTTATGAATCACCTTTTACACCTGAAGAAACTAAAATTTCGCCTGAAGTTTTTGCTCAATTATCAGCAAAAGCGGATGAAAATCATGACTTCTTTTCAGGAAACGGAAGTTCTTATGTTATGGGTGTAACTGAAGAAACATTAGATGAGGATTGAGAATTTTAACATGAATACAACAGAAAAAAATATTGAAATTAAAATCAAAAAACCAACAACTGGTATAAATGCTGTTTATTTTTCATCAGAAACAGGAAACACTGATAAATTTGTAACTAAATTAGGTTATCCAAAACATAAAATTCCTGTAGATATGAACCAAGAATTTTTAGTAGATTTTGATTATGTTCTTTTTTGTCCAACTTATTCAGGTGGATTAGATGATGTTAAAGGAAGTGTTCCTAAACAAGTAATCAAATTTTTAAATAATCAACAAAATAGAGAACATTGTATAGCTATTGTAGCAAGCGGTAATACTAATTTTGGTGATACTTATGGACTTGCTGGATATGTTTTACAAGCAAAATTACAAGTACCTTTATTACACATTTATGAATTAATAGGTACAAAACACGATGAAGAAATCGTTAAAGAAAAAATAGAAAAATTATGAAACCAATAATTTAAAAGAGGAATAAATGAATAAAAAACAAAACTTTAAAGAAACTGATTTATATTTAGCATATAACGCAATGAGTAAATTAAATGAAGGTAAAGATTCAACCAAAAATGATACTATAGCTGTAGAAATTTATATGGATACTCATGTTAAACCTAGAACTATGGAATTTCAAGATATCCATCAAAGAATGCAATACTTAGTAGAAAATAACTACTATGAAAAAGAAGTGGTTGATCGTGTTTCTAAAGAACAATTAGAAGAGTTATATAGCATTATCAAAAAATACAATCACAAATTCCCTTCATTTATGGGAATAGTAAAATTCTATAACGCTTATTGTTTAAAAACTTTTGATGGTAAGCAATATCTTGAAACTTATTCTGAAAGAGCATTAATGAACGCTTTATTTTTAGGTGGAAATAACTTCCAAGATATTAAAAACATCTTAGAGGAAATTCTTTCAGGAAGATTTCAACCTGCTACACCAACTTTTTTAAACGCAGGTAAAAAACAACGTGGTGAATATGTTTCGTGTTATTTATTAAGAGTTGAAGATAATATGGAATCTATTGCTAGAGCTGTTTCTACATCATTACAATTATCTAAACGTGGTGGAGGAGTTGCTTTATGTTTAACTAACTTAAGAGAATTTGGTGCTCCTATTAAACAAATTAAAGATCAAGCTACAGGAGTTATTCCTGTTATGAAAATTCTTGAAGATTCATTTTCATATGCTAATCAATTAGGTCAAAGACAAGGTGCAGGAGCTGTATATCTTCATGCTCATCACCCTGATATTATGACTTATTTAGATTCAAAAAGAGAAAATGCTGATGAAAAAATAAGAATTAAATCCCTTGCTTTAGGAGTTGTGGTACCTAATATTACTTTTGAATTAGCTAAAAATAACGAACAAATGGCTTTATTCTCACCATATGATGTTGAAAGAGTTTATGGAAAACCGTTTTCAGATATTGAAGTTTCTAAAGAATACTACAATATGTTAAACAATGATAGAATTAAAAAATCATATATCTCTGCTAGAAAATTCTTCCAAACAATTGCTGAATTACACTTTGAATCAGGATATCCATACTTATTATTTGATGATACAGTAAATAATAACAACCCTAATGCAGGTAGAATTGTAATGTCAAACTTATGTTCTGAAATTGTTCAATCTTCTTCTATGACTGAATATAATGTTGATTTATCAATTAAAAATTTAGGTGAAGATATTGCATGTAATTTAGGTTCATTAAACATTGATAAAATTATGCAACCTCATCATGATATTGAAAATTCAATTTATTATGCAATTAAATCATTAGATCACGTTTCTAGAAGCTGTGATTTGTCATGTGCTCCTTCTATTAAAAATGGTAATGCTAATAATCATGCTTTAGGTTTAGGAGCAATGAACCTTCATGGATTTTTAGCTAATAACCAAATTCATTATGATTCTCCTGAAGCTTTAGAATTTACTGATTTATTTTTCTACACCATTGCTTATTATGCTTTTAAAGCTTCAAATAAATTAGCAATAATTAATCAACAAACTTATAAGAATTTCTCTACATCAAAATATGCAACTGGTGAATATTTTGATAAATATACTAAGTGTGATGATAACTTATATCAATTTAAATCAACTAAGATCAAAGAAGTATTTGATAAAGCTAATATTAAATTACCTACTAAACAAGATTGAATTGAATTAACCAAAAATATTATGCAACATGGTTTAGCTAATTCACATCTTTTAGCTGTAGCTCCTACAGGTTCAATTTCATATCTTTCTTCATGTACTCCTTCTTTACAACCTGTTGTTTCTCCTGTTGAGGTTAGAAAAGAAGGAAAAATTGGACGTGTATATTCATTAGCTTATAAATTAAATGAAGATAATTATGAATACTACAAAAAAGGTGCTTATGAATTAGGACCTATTCCATATATTGATATAGTAGCTCAAGCACAAAAACACGTTGATCAAGCTATTTCATTAACTTTATTTATGAACGATACAGCTACTACTAGAGATTTAAATAAAGCTTATATCCATGCTTTTAAATCAAAAGTTTCTTCTATTTATTATGTACGTATTAAGCAAGAAGTTCTTGAAGACTCAGAAAATATAGATTGAGAAAAAGATCAACAAAATTGAAACTTAGAACTTGAATGTGAAAGTTGCAAAATTTAAAAAATTTTTATTGCAAAACAAAAAATAGTGTTATAATATTAACACTATATTGCGAGTGTAGTTTAATGGTAGAACTTCAGCCTTCCAAGCTGACTGTGAGGGTTCGATTCCCTTCACTCGCTCCATATCAAGAAATTGACCATCTAAACAAGCTTAGAGCTTGTTTTTTTATATTTTTGTTCATTTTTAGTTCGCTTTAATAAAAAAATTATTTATTAAATATGAAGAAACATCTGCTAATTATTATTTTGATATTTGCTACTTTTGGTATTTTCTTTGCTTCAGTATATGTATTGAAGCAAAAACCTGATCCTATTGTTGAAAGCAAAGTTTATTTATACAAAGTATCTGGAGCTGCTTTGCATACAAACCAAGTTAAAAGTACTAAGAAATTAAGTTATAAAGAACTATTCTTTTTGGTTCAAATTTTTCCTTATGCTGATATTTCGAATTTCCCTTTAAATAATTATGCTCCAGAAAATAATGAAATCTTTATCCCTTATAAGAAAAATAAAATACATATTTCAAAATTAAAAACTATCAAACAATTAACTAATTTAAATATTGATAAAAATATTGCTCAAAAGATTATTCAATTAATCAAAAGCAAGAAACATAATATAACATGAAAAAATATTTTGTCAATCCCAAATATGGATGATATAACATATCAAAAATTAAGCAATATTTTGATTATCGATTAGAATACTTCAATTACTTTTTAATTGTTTGTTCCTTTTTATTTTTGTTTTATAAATTTAATTATTTATGGTTATCTTTAACCTTTATTCCGTTAATTCTTAACTTAATATTATTTAGAAATGCTTGAAAGATTATTTTAATATCTTTAATATTTTGTTTAATAGTTATTTTTATAAATCACCAATGAAACAAAATTAATTCTAAAGATATTAATAATTCTATTTTTACTGTAAAAGATGTATCTTCAAAGTATTTAATTTTGCAAGATAATACATTCAGAAACTTTGTTATTTTTAATAAAAATTATGATTTATTTCTTTTTGATAAAATATTAATTCAAGCAAAATTAAAACCTATAGAACTAAATAACTATTGAGAATCAAAAAATATATTTTATGAATTAGAAATAATTAACTTACAAAAGGTATCTAATTGAGATTTTAGAAATTATTTATTTAGATATCTCAACGCTTTAGGTATTTCATATAATAAATTTCTTATCCCTTTGTTATTTGGTTATAACTTTGACAGCAATAATGAATTGATTACCAAACTAAAAGATATGGGTGTTATTCATTTGATCGTTATTAGCGGTCTGCATTACTATATTATTTATAAATTGATCAAAATTATTTTTAAAAAGATTGATAAATATAATCTATTAAGTTTATTTTTTATTACTATATATACTTTTATAAATAAAAATACTCCTTCAATTTTAAAAGCATTTTTAATGATAATTACTTGTGAATATATCTTTTTTAAACAAATTAAAAACAATCAAATTAATAAAATTATGCTACTATTTTTTGTCTCATTAATCACATTATCCATTAATCCAAAAATAGTATTAAATTTTGGGTTTTGATTGAGTTATTTGTTAACCTTTTCTCTTTTAATTCTTAATAAAACTAAATATTCAAGAAATAAAAAATTAGATAATTTAATCAAATTACTAATAATTTGAATTATTGCTAATATACTTTTACTTTCTTTTAATACTAAATTTAGTATTATGTCATTTATATTTAATTTATTATTATCTAATCTTTTAGAATTAGTTTTAATTATATCTTTACTATGTCTACCGTTTGCTATTATTGTTGATGTTATTTATTTAAATTTTAATTATTTAATTAATATATTAAATAATGTTAATTTAATCATAGTTATTGATTTTACTGCATACATATTTTTATTGTATCCACTTGTTTATTTCATAATTCTTTACAATACAATATTAAGTAAAAAATTAAGTATATAATTAGCATATGACTTTAATTTATGGAAGCGAACCTTATTTAAATGAAGAAAAATTAAATAATATAAAACAAAAATTTAACCCCGCTGATATAGTGGTTTTTGATTCTAAATCAATAGATTATAAAATGGAAGAAGCATTAAGTTCAATGTCGCTTATAGGTAATAAAAATTTAATTATCCTTAATGATTTTTATTGTTTATTTGAAAAAAACTTAAAAGCTAATAGTGATTTATTCGATAAATGAATCACTATTATTAGTCAAAGTTATCATGAAGTAGTTATTTTTTCAAATAAAGATAGCATTATTAAAAATAAATTTACTAATTTTTTAAATGAAAAAGCTGATGTTTTAGTTTCTTCAAAAATCAATAAAAAAGATTTAATTCAATTTGTAATTAATTATATTAATTCAAATAAAGGTTATATTAGTTATAATGATGCGGTTTATTTATTAGAGATGCTTCCGGAAAATCTTTTTATTATTACCAACGAAATTAAGAAATTATTAAACTTATCTAAAAAAATAAATATTGATTTAATTAAAAACAATATTCAAGATACATCATCCAAACCTTTTGCGTTTTTAAATGCAATTGAAACAGGAAGATTTGCAAATATATATACTAAATATCAACATAGTTTATTAGAAAATGATAATATCATTTTCTTAGTATCACAATTAGCTTCATATCTTACCTTAAGCTCTTGTGTATATAATTTAAAGAAAATGAATTGAGACAATCAAAAGATAGCTAAAGAGCTTAATATACACGAATATCGTGTAATTAAAGCAATGAATTTAATTAAATTTTACGGTTATAAAAAAATTAAAAATATTATTTTTAATTTAGCTAAAACCGATTTATTAATCAAAAGAAATAGTAATTCGGCAAAAATTATTTTCGAAAATTTTTTAATAAAAAATTTCTATATATAGTATGATTTAAAAGCATTAATCGGTAGCTGCATAATCTTATGTAGAGGAAAGTCCGTGCTAGCACCACCTGCGATGGTGGTAGTGTTCATGTTAAGCCTAATAAGCTTAAGCTTAGACGACAAGTGCCACAGAGACGAGTGTAGTGAAACGAGGTAAACTCCATGAGCTAGAAACCCAAATTTTGGTAGGGGAACTAGAGATAGTAAATGAACAATTCTCTGGAATGTTTATAACATTAGATAAATTACCGATGCTTTTTCTATGAAAAAGAACAGAACACGGCTTATTATGCTAAAACACAGATTATTCTGTGTTTTTTTAGTTCAATTTTTGACCTTTATAACTATTTTTTTAATTTATAAATTGGAGACAAATTATGAAAAAATCAAAAATAACGAACAATAAATTCCAAACCACTTTGACACATTTAAATTACTTATTAAGTTTAGAAAAAGTTTTTAATTTACAAATTAAGAAACTTTCTTCATTGCTTATTCAACAAATTAAATAAAAACAAGCAACATTAAATTGTTGCTTGTGTATGATTAAAATTTTTCAATGTATTCTTTAAGTTGTGTATAAGGTTTATATCCAGCAGCTGATTCTACTAATTTTCCATCTACATAAACTTGTGTGAAAGGAATTGATGCTACACCAGCTTCTGTAGCATATTCTCTATTTTGGTCAATATCCACTCTGTAAATTTCTACATTATCTTTTTCGCTAAGTTCTTCTAATGAACTTTTGTACATTCTACAAGGACCACATCAAGTAGCATGGAAAACAACTAACTGTAAACCTTTACCATCTTTAACATTTTCAAGAATTTCATTTTTATTTGATTCTTTTAACATAAAATCACCTCTTCTAATTGATTTATATGTTAATTATATACAAAAAATGAGTTTTTTATATAAATTTAATCAAAAAAAGCACTTTTTGGTAAAAGTGCTTTTTTAAAGGTATAAAAAAATAGCAGCTCCCTATTTTCACCTTTCGGCTATCGTCGGCACTAAAGGGCTTAACTACTGAGTTCGGAATGGATTCAGGTGATCCCCTTTGCTATAACCACTGATAATAGTATAGCACTATTTTTTTAAAAGCAAAGAACTTTTTTATTTTTTTGTTCTTATTTTGATTTAAGTAAATTAATAGCTTTAATTTTATTAATATTAATTCAACTAATTACTGAAGTTAAGATAAATGCTCCAAACACAATTAATATAGTATACATAACATTTTTAGCGGTTAATACTAATGGTAGCGATATAGCTACTGTAGACGTTAAGAAACTAGCAAATAAGTACATAATACCAAATGCTAATGGTAATGCTATTATTAATGAAATAATAATAAATGGAACATATATAAAGAAAAACATTTTAATTTTTTCTTTAGTTGAATATCCTAAAACACTTCATATAGCTATGTTCTTTTCATTTTCATTAATTAATATTGTTGAAATAATAATCAAGATTAATATTGATATAGCAAATGATAATATCGAAATAATAGTAATAACTTTTTGAGCTACTGATCCTATTGATTCAGTAAATCCTATTTCAATGTTTTTAGCGTTTAAGTTAAATGCAATAGGAATATATAGATTATCATTAAATATATTACTGTATTTCTCTATACTTGATGATAGAATTTCATTTCTTAATTCTTTATATAAATCAGGTAAATTACCATTTATATTAGCATCAGGTCTAAGGAATAAAATAATATCTTTATCACTAAACCCTTGCTGTTGAAGTACTCCAGGAGTATGTATTGAAGGATCTAAAGTAGATGAACCAAATAAAGCATTAAACATACTTATTTTGTTTTCATCATTTAATGTTGTTAATGAATATGTATCTGAACTTGGTCAATATCCACTAGGCGAATATAACCCTGTACTTCATACTAACTGTTCAGGTTCAACAGATGTTGAAACTATACCATTAAAGAATTCATAATTTTTATCATATTTATGAATATCTGATAATAATTTTTCTTTTAGATCTTTATTTATCAATAAATCATCTGCAGCTTCTTTAGGAATAATGAATTCTGAATTAATATAAGTTGTATTAATTCCATAAACTTTAAATTTATACAACTCATTATTATTAACTACTTCTTTATGCGTTATTGCATTTGTATATCTATTGTATTTGTTATATACAGGAAGATTTAAAATACTTCCTGTTTTTAATCCATATAGATCTGCAGCAACACTATTAACAATTAAAGGTATTTCTTTAATGTTTTTAGCTTTATTTTCTTTATAAAGCTTTGCAGCACTATTTAACAATTCATAATTTAATGCATCATAAGCAAAAACATATTTAGAATTTTGTTTATAACCATAAATTTTAATTAAATTGTTATTTGTTTTTGAATCAACATAAGTATAAACTTCATCAAATTTTGGATTTACATAAATTCCACCAAATGAAACAAAGAAATCTTGAACCTTTTGGTTAGGATCTGCATATATTTTTGCATATCCATTAACTAAGAAATCTCTATATTCTTGACGTTTATAATCTGTTGAAATTACTAATTGTTCAAATTCATTTTGATTTTCATTTCATTTGAAATATCAGAATTTTCCATCAATAATTTTATTTTTATTAGCTACATATTTAAAGAAACCTAATTCTTTATTGAGTTTTTTGAGATTTAAATAAGTTTGCTCTAAATCAATCTCATTAGTTCCATTTACATAAACTAATCCTTCTTGAGTTTTTTCTAAAGCATATCCTACTTTATCTCTAACGTTTAAAATTTTAATTTTTTGAGTGTCTGGAAGTGAATTATAAACCACATTAAATGGATCAATTGATACTGATGTATTAATTTTAATACTTACAGAGAATTGAGAAATAATGTGAGGACTATAAGGATTTGGATTTCCGTTAGGTAATCCTTGATCCTGTTTGTTTATTGCTTTAGCATTAATTACACTTGAAAATCCAGGTTTAAAGTAATTATTTTGATATGAATCTATTTCTGAACCTGTACCAATAGGCACATATAAACTATCCTCTAAGGTTTTTTTATCAATTTGATAAGTATTTAATAATCCACCTTGAGACGTTGGAGAAGTTAAATCATATTTATAGTTATATCTTCTATTGATATAGGTATCATTAATTGTTTTATCAAAAATACCAAACAACGAGAATGCAAAAATTGTAGTAACACTAGCTAATATTGCACTTATACCAAATGAAACCAGCTTAAAGAAACTATTAAATGTTAAAGACATACTAAATTTAGTTTTAACATTTCTTCTTTTAAGGATTTTATAGAATTTTTGATATATATTACCTACACTTAAATCAGCAATACCACTCATTAAATCAATTGATTTATATTTTAAACTTCTTAATGAAATTAAGATGATTAAAATAGACATTGCTACTATAGGTATTAAAATACTTACTAATAATGATAAGAAGTTAAATTGAATGGTTTGGATTGGGATAGTTCAGAAGTTTTTAATTAATGATAAAGCTACTCCGTGTAAACTAAATCCAATAATAAATCCTAATACACCACCAATAAAAATTGTAAAGAATGCAAAAGTAGTTAATGATAAACCAATTTCAATTGGTTTATAACCTTGAGCTACTAAGATACCAATAACTTTATTTTTATTTGAGATATATCTTTTAATAATGAAAATAGTTGATATTGCTACAAGAATAATTAAAGTAATAAGTACTGTTAATGAGAATGATTTAATTGAATTAACTATTCCTTCTACTGTACTTACTCTAATACTTCTTTCAGGATTAATTGGATCTAATTCAGTAGCAAGATAAACGTTTTTAATTTTATTATTACTTGGAACTAGTCTATCAACTAAGTTTTGAATATTTTCTTTTTCTTGCTCTAAATTAGGATTATTACTTTTTACAAGTAAGTATTTTTTAATAACATTTCCTCTATAAGCTTGTTTAATACGATCAAAACCTTTATCATTTACAAAGACAACTGCTTGGTTTTGAGGATTTACTTGAAGGTTTTCTTCATTAATAATAGGATAAATATAATCATAAGAAAAATCATCACCTATAATAATAAATTCACTACCATTAATATTAATCTTATATTTAGAATCTAGCTTAGTTACTAATTCATTAATTAAAATAGGGTCACTAGGTATTATTCCTTTGTAAATTTCTTTATTATTTTTTTCTAAAAATGCATAATTAACTTTTGCGATATATGATGAAGGTTGATTAAATTTAGCAATGTTAAAACTATAATTTACTGTTGTTATAGAGTTAATCATTTTTTCTAAAACATTAGCTAAATTTATATCAAATGGGTTATTTAAATTAGCATTTTGATTAATTCTTTTATAAAGAGTATTTAAATAATCATCATCAATAGATAGTTTATATACAAAGTCCTTTTCAAAAACAGGACTTGGTATTTCACTTGGTTTATACTTTTTAATAAATGAATAAATAAACTCATATGCTTTTTCTTCATTGTTAGTTATTTCTTCAAAATTAACTATTTTATTATTAATTAAATAAGCAATATTACCTACAACATTTTGATTATTTACTTTTGTTGCATCAGTTAATAATCAAATAATAATTTGAGGCACTTTTTTTCTTAATAAACGATTTAATAAAATGTCTGAAATTCCTAATTTTTCCAATGAAAGACTTTGATAATCCTTATTTAAAACATTATTAATAGAATCATAATTATTTAAAATTGCTTCATTTTGAAACACACCATTAATTAAATTATCAAAAACATTTGAAAATATGTCTGGATATTTTTTATCGGTATTAATATTATCTAAATAATATAAATGAGCTAGTCCAATATAACTAAATAATTTAGTTAAAGCAAGTTCATTTTGTTCAATAAACTCACGATAATTATAATTTAAAGCAGCTATTTTTTCTAATTCAACATTTGAATAATGGTTATTTTCTTTAGCAAAGAATAGTTCTCTCATTTTTTCAATATTTGCTATTGATCTAGTTATACCAAAACCTGTTCTTGAAGCACCAATAATATTAGATGATGAAGGTTGGAATAATTCAAAAGAATTAAATGAATTTAAAGTATTAGGGTTATTTGCTAATGCTAATAATAAATTATTTAATTGATTTTTTTGAACAAAATCAAGACCTTTAATACCTAATACTTTTCAAAATACATTAAATAAAGCATAACCATCTTTTGTAAAAGTAAATAAGTCATTTAAATCATAGTTATCTAAATCACCTAGTAATTTATTAAATAAATTAAGGATTAATAAACTGTTTTTCTTACTTGGTTCAGGATTCGCAGCTGCATTATTTAAAACATAGAATAAAGTACCTATTTCATCATTTGGAGTTAGTTGGTTTTGTTGTTTAAATGCAAACAAAGGTAATATTTTACTTCATTGAAGTAAAAGATCTTCTACATTTTCTTTAGTTAATTCTTTTTTATTTAAAATTTCACTAAGAATTTTTCTTTCATCATTTTTTAATGTGTCAATATTGATAAATTTATCATTTTGGAATTTTTCGACTAAATTCTTAATTAAATTCAATTTATCTTTTGATTTATTTGTGCTTGGACCATTATTTAAAAGATCTAATAAATCAAAATAATCAACTTTTTTTGGATCGCTAGAAGGTACTGCAAGTCTTTCATTTTGTCCTAAATCAATAACTTTTGCTGCAGAAGATAAATTAAACATTTTAATAATTTCTTCTTTAATTCTTCTATTACTTCCCGGTTGATTAAAGAAACCTCTTAAAACAGCATAAGCTAAATCGCTAGGCATAAATGATCCTGCACGATAGTATCTAGTTACTTTTAAAAATGCATCAATATCTTTCTTATAAATTTCTCCTTGAATTGAGAAATTATTAAGTTTAATTTTATCCATTAAAGTATTTTTAAATACATTTAAATCAAAAATATTAATAAAGAATTTTAAACCATCAATGATATTTTTGTATGAATTACTTGCATCATTTTTATACGCATTAAATTGGTTAATTATATTAATGAAGTTTTTTGGTAATTTGTTAAAGAAACTAAACACCATTAAATGTTGATTGTCTAATAAGCTAGTATCAACATTATTTAAAATGTTTAATAAACCTTTTTTAAATTCGTTTTGATTAATTGAATCTAATATTCAAATAAACATTTCATAAAGACTTAATTTTCTTTGATATACATTATCTTTATCATTAGATACTTGATCTTTAGAAATTTCTTGACCATTTTCATCATAATATTTGTTGTAATCATTAATAAAAAATTGATGAGATAAGTCTGAAAAATGAACTCAATCAAATGAGTTAAATATTAAAATCAATGAATTAATTAAATCAACAGGATCTTTGATTAATTTAATAACATCTTTAGGTTGGAAAATTCATTCATTAAAATCTACATTTGTAAAATGTTTAATGAAATTAAATAATTTTTCAATTTGAGTTCCTAGATATTCTTTTTGTTGATCTAAAGGTTGCTCTAAAATCTTTTGTTTAATTCTATTTAAGAAAGTATTCATTATACTTTGTAAATAATTTCTGTTTGAATTATGTGTAGCAAAATAAATAGTGTCTAAAGTTCATTTAGGTAAGATATTTAAATTAATTTCACCACTAGAAAGAACCCTAGAAGCACCATTTAAATTAGCTCCTTTTAATAATGCGTTAGTTAAACCATATACTTCTTCTTTAGTTAAAAATCCATTTTTAACTAAATCAGTATCTAATAAGGCTTTTTGAATTAATGAAGCTCCTGTAGAAAATGAACCATTAATTCTAGCATCAACTTCTATTTCACTTAATGGACTTCTATAACCAAAAGGTATATAAACATTATTAGTAAAGCTATCACTAACTTCAATTCAACCATCTGGATTAGGTAAATTAGCTCCTAATGTTAATTTGTTTTGAGTTAAGTATTGTAAAAATTCATCTAAACTAAATTCAGCATTAACATTATTAAATGATTTTGTATTGTAATTTTCTCAATACAAGAAGTTCTTATTTTCATCTAAAACAACGTGTAATAAAACTAATTTATCATTAAATCAAAACACACCTAAATTAGTTGGTTGTTTTGAAGGATCATCTTCATTGTTAATCAATTTATAAACTTTAGCATTATAAATTGGAGTAATTTGATTATTTCTATAGTCTATAAAATTAACTGTTTGATAATCAAAATCAGGTCTAATGTACTTAGGATCTGGTGTTACATTATTTTTAGATTGTTGAAGAATAATATAACTAACATATGCTGGTAGAGTTTTACTCTTAAACACATTAGTTACATCATCTGCTATTTTATTTAAGATAGTAGGATTGTCAATTTCATTAACTAATTTATCGACATTAATTGGAATATTTAAAATACTGCGTTTTGAATCACCTTGATTAACTAGATGATAGACAAACTTTTGGTTGTTTTCAAAAGCATCTACAGTTAATGTTTCTCTTATACCAATATCATTAGAGCTAATATTTAATTTAGACATTAATTCATCATATATTTTCTTGTTTGTAATATTTGATGCTTCATTTTTAATGTAAGTAAAATAATAGTCATTAATATTTTTGTTAGTTATATTGTTGTATTCGTTGTTTGATAATTTAGAACGATCATTAATATTTTTTTCATTATTTAAAGTAATTTCAGCTATTGTTTCTGGATTATCTAAATGATAAATATCTAATAAAGTTTTACCATTATAAGCAACTTTATTTAAATTCACTTGATCTAAATCACCTTGGTAAAGCAATAAAGGAGCTTTGTTTACTTCATCAAAAGATACAACTGGATTAATTTCAAAATTTAATTTACTATTTAAATTAGGTTGAGCATTTAATTCTCCAGTAATTTCATTAAAATCAAAAATAACATTCTTAATAGTTTTGTTTCAATACGAAAAGCTTCTAGGTATTTGTTTTGATTTTAATAAGTTTTCTACTGATTGAACATATGTTCCACTTCATTTGTCTTTGTTATATTCATCAAAAGTATTTGTGTATTGAGTTCTATCGTAAAATGTATATTCTTTTTTGATAGAAGCTCATTTAGTAGGTATTATATAACTTTGATTTTTTGCAAATAAAAAGCTTTTAGTATTGGTTGCTTCTATATTTTCTTGATCAATTAAAGCACTATAAGGAACATCGTTTTTAAACTTACTTTCCATTACATTAGGATTCATTTCTAAAATATCACTATTATTCAATGAATGTGGATTTATTGAATAAACATCATCTCCATCTTTAACAAATCCTAATTTATTTAAAACTTGATCACCTTTAATAACATAAACTAAATCCTTGTTTGTTAATCATTCATTATAAATAATAGGATTTAGTGTCATTTGATTATTTTTACTTAAATTTAAATAAATATCACTTGCTTGAGAAGCATAAATTTTATTTTCGCCAATTGTTAAAAATACAAAATCAGATAGTTTATATTCTTTATCAAAATGTAAAATTGGATTTTGACTTTTTGATAAAGAAATACTTTGTTTTTTTAATTCATAAGTATTGTTATTTAATTTTTGATAAACATCTACTCAATAATTATTTTTTACAAACATTGATTTAACTTTATTTTTGAAATTTAAATCAATTAATGGTTGTTCATCACTTGTGAATTCAGGAATATAAAAGTTATAAAGTTTTTGAAAATCATCTTTTTTAATATAAAGATTCTTATATTGTTCTTTTTCTTGAGGGTTAAAAAAATTAGTTAATTCGATATAACTATTATTGTAATTATCAATTGCGTTATTATTGTTTTCTGAAGTTCATCGACTAAAGTCAATGATATTTTGTCCTTTAACAAAATTAGGTTTATTGTCTTTAATTTCAATATATTTTAAAGGTTTTTTGTAATCATCACTATTTTCTTTATTTCTAACTAAAGAATTAATATAAAAGCCATCATTAAAGGCATTACCATTGGTTTTTAAATCTAAATCAACAGTAATATTGTGAGCATTAGATTTTTTTCTATATTCATTATATTGGTTTTGTAAGGATTTACCAGCGTCACTAAGTAAAGTAAAAATACCAGTTGTTAATAGGATCAACATAGTTAACCCAAATACAACAACCTTATTCTTCTTTAAAGATTTAAAAACTTCTTTGAATAATTTTTTCATCTTCTTATCTCCTTTAATGGTGATTTGTTATATTTATTAAATAATTTTAGTATTTTTAATTAAAAATAAAAATTTTTTTATTTTTGTGGTATTTCCTTTTATTAAAAAATAGCGCTTAATGCGCTATTAAAATTATTCATTATCTTTGTGATCGTTTTCTTCAGGAATGATATTATCAGTCTCTTGAATCAATTTATCTATATCGTATTCTACTTTTTCTTCAATTTTTTCTTCTTCTTTTTTAGGAGGAAGTTCTAAGTGTTTTGCTATATATTCAATTTCTTCAGCAATAATTGTTTCTTTTTCTAAAAGTAAAGTTTTAATTAATTCTAATAATTCTTTATTTTCGCTAATAGTTTTTGTTGCAATTGATTTTGCTTCTAAAATAATTTTTCTAACTTCTAAATCAATTTCATGACTAATTTGGTTAGAAATACTTGAACTTGTTGCTAATGTTTTTCCTAAGAAAGGACTTCCTGATTCATCCATATATTTAATAGGTCCTAAATCACTCATTCCAAACTCAGTAACCATTCTTCTTGCGATTGTAGTTGCTTTATTAATATCATCAGAAGCTCCAGTGGTTATTTTACTTTCACCATAAATAATTTCTTCTGCAGCTCTACCACCCATAAAACTTGCTATAGAAGCTAATAATTCTTCTTTAGTGTAGTTGTATTTTTCGTTCTCTGGCATCATTAAGTTATATCCACCAGCTTGACCTCTAGGAATAATAGTAATTTTTTGAACTTTATTTCCGCCAGGTACCTTAATACCAACAACAGCATGTCCAGCTTCATGGTATGCAACTAAAGTAAGTTCTTCTTGAGTTATAGTTCTTGATTTTTTAGCAGGTCCTGCCATAACTCTATCAATTGCTTCATCAATAATATCTAACGAAATTAAATCTTTGTTTTCTCTAACAGAAAGTAAAACAGCTTCATTAATAACGTTTTCTAATTGAGCTCCTGAGAATCCTGGAGTTCTTCTTGCGACCCTTGCAAAATCAACATTAGGTTCAAATCTTTTTCCTTTTGCATGAAGTTTAAGAATTTCTTCTCTTTCTTTTACATCAGGTAATCCAACTGTAATAACCCTATCAAAACGTCCTGGTCTAGTTAAAGCAGGATCTAAAACGTCAGTTCTATTTGTTGCAGCAACGAATAATAATCCTGAGTTTTCTTTAATACCATCCATTTCAACTAGTAATTGGTTAAGAGTTTGTTCTCTTTCGTCATGTCCTCCACCAATACCACTTCCACGAGTACGTCCAATTGCATCTAATTCATCGATAAACACAATTGCAGGTGAATGTTTTCTAGCTTCAGCAATTACTTGTCTAACTCTTTTTGCTCCCATACCAACAAATAACTCAACAAAGTTAGATGCTGATACAAAGTAAAATGGTACATTTGCTTCTCCAGCAGTTGCTTTAGCAAGTAATGTTTTTCCTGTTCCTGGAGGACCACCTAATAAGATACCTCTAGGCATTCTTGCTCCTGAAACTTTATATTTTTCAGGATTTTTTAAATAATCTACAATTTCTTTAATTTCTTCAATTGGTTCTTTATTTCCCGCAACATCACTGAATTTTTTATCAGATTTAATTAATTGTGCAGGACTTCTATCTCCAAAAGCTCCATTACCATTCATTGCATTCATTTGCATTTTAATTACATATAAGATCATTGCAACAACTATTATTGTTGGTAAAAATCCTAATAAATATGATCATCAAGGAGTTACTGGTGCTTTAGCAATGCTAAAACCTTTAATTATTTCAGCATGTTGACCATTAGTTAAAAAATCTCAAATACTTTTACCATTTGTTAAGAATACTTCTTGTAATATTCTAGAATTAGCTCCTAAAACATAGTTCTGATTCTTAAATGTATAACTAACTGTATTTTGAAAATCATTAATATTTAAATTTGTTATTTCAAATTCTTTTTGCTTTAAACCTGAATTTTCAGGTAATAAAATTTGGTTTAATTGACTTTGGAATTTTGATAAGTCAATAGTTTGTGGCCCAGTGTATCTATTTACTAATCAATAAACCAAGAAAACCAAAAGAAGTGCTAAAAGAACAGAAGTTAAAACTATTTTTCAAGGTTTTCTTTTTTTGTTCATTTGTTCACCTTTCATTTTATTAAAGTATGAAAATATTATATATTATTACTTATAATTTTTCCTTTTTCTTTTTCTAGATATATGTCGTCCTTTAATTTATATTTACTTGTTCTTCTATTAGATAAAATAAATTTTTCTATACTATGAACTTTTTTAGAACTTAAATTAATATTTTCCTTAGGAAAGTTTTTATAAATTAGCATATGAATTAATTCAGATTTATATTTTAATAATTGGAATACATTTTGCTCAAATTTAACTTCTTTTCATAATTTATATTCTCTTAATACTGATTTATATGTACTATTTAAAAATAAATTTTTAATTCTAAATTTCAATATTCATCAATTCTTTTTAATGATATTTATATTATTTAGCATAATTCTTATTCTATTTCTAGAATATTTAGGTAATAAATTAGAATAATCCAAAGCATAATCTATTTTATTTTTATAACAAATCTTCTCGATTTGTTTTTTTGTATATTTAAACAATAAAGGTCTATATACATTCATTTCATCAATACAATTATGTTTTTTTATTCCGTAATAATAAGTGAATCTTTTGTTGATTTTTTGAAAAATTGCAGTTTCTAGAAAATCATCTTTTTGATGAGCTGTAAATAAATAATCACATTTTTCTTTTAGGTAAATTTCTTTAAAAAAAGAGTATCTTTTTTCTCTTGCTCATTCTTGAAAATTACCTGTTTTAAATTCATCTTTTTTTAAATTTAAAACATATAATTTAATATTATTTTTTTTACAAAAATTTTCTACAAGTTTTTGATCATATCAACTTGTTTTTCTTTGGTTGTAATTAACATGAGCTACAATAATATTTTTGTTTTTATATTCATTTAATAAAAACATACTATCACCGCCACCGCTAATTGCAAGTAAATATTTTTTATCCATTATTTTTTATTAAAACTATTCATAATTAAATGAACATCATTGTAAATAAATGAAATTGCAGCATCTGCAGCTTTATCTAAAACAGGTTCTAAAGTAGCAAATTGTTCAATGGTAAATCTTCCTAAAACAAAGTTTCTTAACGGTTCTTGATGTGGTGTATTTATACCTATTTTTAACCTTTTAAAAGATGAATCATTTAATTCTTTAATGATGCTTAACACACCATTATGACTACCTCCAGAACCACCTATTTTAATTGAACTTTTACCTAATTCAAAATCCTTTTCATCATGAATTACCATAATATTATCCGGACTAATTTTAAAAAAATTAGCTATTGAATTAACAAAGGTTCCTGAAAGATTCATATAGGTCATTGGTTTAGCAATTATTACTTCATCTAACTTAACATATTCACCATTAAATTTATTTTTATTTAAAGTAATATTTAACTTTTCGCAAATTTTATCTATTGCTAAAAAACCTACATTATGTCTTGTAAATTTATATTGATCTCCTGGGTTTCCTAGTCCTACTATTAATTTCATTGTTCTCCTTTTAATAAATTTAATAAATTAGTATTTCAAACATCTTGTTTTAAGTTATAAAGTACTAATTTATCATAATCTAAATTATCATTAATTAATATACTTAATTCTTTTATTGCTCTAGATGTTCCTGTATAAAGCATTTTTTTACTTAGCATAAATCTATGACTAGAATGCACAATAAATAATACTCTATCTATTTCACTACCTTGGAATTTATGAATAGTAATTCCATATGCTAAATAAATTTGGTCTCTAAATTCTTTTTCAGTATAAGTAACATTAATTTCATTATTTTGTTTAACAAAACATACTTTGATAATTTTTCCACTTTGAGTTTCTTTTGCTTCTTTAATATAACCAATATCACCATTATATACATCATCATTTGGTCTATTTTCCAATTGAATTACACGATCATTTATTTTATAAACTATTTCTTTATCTTTTCTTCTGGTTGTTAAAACTACTTTATTATGCGGATTAATCTTTTCTTGAATTAAATTGTTTAAATTAATTAAACCGTTTTCTCCTAAATATGTTGGACAAAGTAATATAACATTGTCTATTCCATATTTCTGGGCGTTTTTTAAATAAATTTCGCTTGCAGAAATTGCAAATCTATCAGTATTTAAGATGTGTTTATTAACTATACCTTTTTTAAAATTTGGTGTTTGATTATTTTTTATTGCTTGAAAGTGCTTTCAAATTTCTATAGAATCACTTCTGAAAAACTCTGTTAAGTAATAAGTTTTAAATAAATGAGAATAAATAATATCGCTTAATAAATTACCAGGTCCTATTGCTGGTAATTGCTCAACATCACCTATTAAAATTAATTTTGATAAATTTGGACAGCTACTTAATAATTTATGAAAAATATTTAAATTAACCATTGAAAACTCATCAATAATAATACATTTTATAGGTTCTGTTTCACTTATATCATATACATTTTCATCATCATTTGCTATTTTTAAGAAGCTATGAATCGTTCTTACTTTTTGTTGTATTTTAGTACCTATATTAGTAGCAGCTCTACCTGTTGGAGCTAGAATTGCAAAATCTTTATTAATTTCATATTTTTGTTCTTTTAAATCTTGATAAATATGTTTGATTAAAAAGCTTTTTCCAGTTCCTGGACCTCCACTTATTACTACTACATTATTTTTTTTATATAAATTAAATGCTTCTTTTTGTTCAAAAGATAATGCTTCAGTTGAAATTTTGGTAGTTTTTGTACCAAATAACTTACTTTTTTGTATCTCTTTTAAGAAATAACTTACTTCAACTTCTTTGGTAAAAGTTTCTGCTAAACTAATATATTCTTTATCATTTTCTTCAAATTTATATAAGAAATTATTCTTAACAAAAACTAATAATAAACCTTTTATTTCATCCTTTGAAATAAAAAAATACTTAGATAAATCATCTATAATTTCATCTATTTCAAACTTAGTTGAATTATTATTTTCTTTTTCTTTTATTATTCAATGTAAATAAGCTTTTACTCTTTGAGGTGAATTTTTTGCTCAATTTATTAATAAAGCAAATTTATCAACATCTTGAAGTTTTTGTTTGTAATCTATATATAAAATATAAGGGTCATTATATTTAAAAAAATCTAAATAATTTATTGGTTCATTTTTTGAATTAAGTCTCTTTAGAAGTAAATAAATATTTTGTAAATTATTTGAATAAAAAAACTTAATGTTATCAACTTCGATATTTGAACCACTTGTGAAAATCGAAATCAAATCAGGATTATTTGAAGCAAATTCTTTAAACCCTTCAATTTGTCTCGTTGAAAGTAATTCTAATAATTCAGCTTCATTATTTTCTAAATCCATTATTTTATTAAAAATTTCATTACCATATACTTTTACAATTTGAGCAGCTTTTTTTGGACCTACATAAGAAATATTTTTTACAAGAAAATCTTCTAAATTTACTTCTTTTGGATCTAATAAAACAGGAACGAAAGAAAGTAATTTTTTATTATTTCCTCTATTTGAATCTTCTAGTTCTACTTCATACTCAGTATTTAATTCAGGTAAATTTTTAACAGCATACACAACAAAATTTACTTTTTTTTCACCTTTAAAAATGAACAAACCTCAATCTTCTGTACCTGATATTTTCTTTATAAAATACCCTTTATATTTATTTTTTTCTACCATAAATTTTATTATATCATTTTAATTTTTTGATATTTTTTAGTTTTTAAAAATGTCAAAAATAATTGTTAATTATATGTTAATAACTTTTTGATAAATATTTTATTCACATTTTAATTAACAAGTTATTAACATATATTAAAAAATGTTAATAAATAACCATTATGTAAGAAAATCAGTATATTTTATTGTTAATAAAATTGTATTTGTATATTTTATTAACAGTTTATTTAA